>NZ_JBHTND010000012.1:0-118812 GCF_042679825.1 Methylobacterium marchantiae
GGATGTTCATCCGGTCTCTCCGACATAGCTGAAGCCTCGCAACTCCAGCCTCCTCGGTTCAGACCGGATGGACAACCTCCTGAAAGCTCACACCTAGGCGTATTCAGCGCATGGCCGAGACGAGCCAGCATCCGGCAGCCAGCGTGACGGCGCCGGAGAGAGCACGGTCTGCGAACTCATCCGCAACACGCTTCTGGGCCATAGAACGGATCGAAGCGGGCTGATCACGCAAGAGCCGGGAGACGGGTCCGAGCTCAATGGCAAAATCAGCAGCGGCCTCCGCGGCTTCGTAGCTCGTCCCGTTTCCAGATCTCGCCAAGGTGAGTGGCCGGTCGATCGCCTCGACGGTGATGTCGAGGAATCCGGCTTGCGCCAGGATTGCACCAATGCTCTCGGCCTCGGCGAACCGGAACGGCCCGGGCGCATCCGGCAGAGCCGGCTCTAGCGCGGGCACCAAGGGCAGGACGACGTGCCTCGGCACCGCGATCCAGGGATTGTCTTCGATCCGCCGCCAGCACAGGAAAGTCAGGCGCCCGCCCGGCACGAGAGCTTTACGGATGTTGGCGAAGGCAGCGCCGGAAGCCTCGAAGAACATGACCCCGAAACGCGAGATCGCGTGCTCGAACAGGGAACTACCTAAATCGTGGCTCTGTGCATCCGCCTCGATGAACGTGATCGACGCTCCGGCCAGTGCTTCGATCTCGGCCCGCTCGCGGGCGACGGCGAGCAGGGGAGCCGAGAGGTCGACCGCTACCACACGCCCTCTGGCGCCGAGCCGGCGCGCGGCGATGATGGCGCAATCGCCGGCACCGCAGCCGATATCGAGAAGAGAACTATCGACGCGAAGACGCGCCTCATCGAACAGGGCGGCTGTGAGAGGTGCGAAGACCGCGTCGATCCTGCGCTGGTTGCGGGCCCAGCGCGCCCCGACCTCGCCGTTCCAGTACTCGCGCTGGGTGATGACGCCATCTATCATTGCGATGTTCCCGTCCATTCGGCACCTCCATTGCGATCAAGAGAGGCAGGCGTCTCACAGGCCGGAAGAACCGCCATCCGAGCGCGGATCATGGACCGCGTCGATCCGGCCATTGCCCGGGTGACGGATCAGCATGCCGGCATGGCCGAGCGAATCGATGTAGGAGCCGCCGAGTTCCTCGATCTCATGGCCCATGGAGCGCAGCTCGGCGATGCAGGCCGGATCGAAGCGATCCTCGACCTTCACGCTCAAGGATTCCGCGCCCCATGTGCGTCCGTAGAGCAGGCGTGGCGCATCGACTGCGTCCGCAGGGCTCATCCCGTAATCGGCGTAGCGGGTAAAGATCTGGGCCTGGAATTGCGGCTGCCCGTCCCCCCCCATGCTACCGTAGGACATCACCCGCCCATCGTCGAAGGCGGCCAATCCTGGGATCAGGGTGTGGAACGGGCGGCGCCCCGGCTCGAGCGGATTCACCGCGCTCTTGTCGAGGGAGAACGAAGTTCCTCGGTTCTGCCAGTGGATGCCGGTCTTCGGGAGCACCACGCCGGAACCGTATTCCCAGTAGATCGACTGGATGTATGAGACTGCGAGCCCGTTCTTGTCGATTGCACCCATCCAGACGGTGTCGCCGTCGCCGGGTCCGTGCAGGGGAACGGTCGCGGCGCGGCGCATGTCGATCTGCGCCGCCTCGCGATCGAGGCTGTGCGTCGTCAGGAAGCTCGCCGGATCGACATCGAGGCGGTCGTAATCGGTCACGGTGCGGTCGCGGATGGCGAAGGCGCGCTTCGTCGCCTCGATCAGCCCATGATACTGCGCCGTGCTCTCGCGCCGCGAGACGTTCAGCCGATCGACGATGCCGAGGATGACGAGCGCGGCGAGCCCCTGAGTCGGCGGTGGGAAGTTGTAGAGGGTCGCGTCGCGACGGCGCAGAGACAGGGCCTTCCGCTCGCGCGGTACATAGGCTTCCAAGTCGGCCCGCGTCACCGGAGAACCGAGGCGATCGAGGTCGGCGGCGATCTCACGGCCGAGGTCGCCCCGGTAAAAATCGTCGAGTCCGGCATGGGCAAGCTGTTCGAGCGTATCGGCAAGGGCCGGCAGGCGGCGCATGGCGCCCGCCGCGAACGGCTTGCCCTCATTGAGGAAGGTCTGGGCAAATCCGGGCTGATCGTGAAGGGTGTCGATTTCTTTAGGGACGTAGCGTGCCTCCGAAGGCGACACCGCGCAGCCCTGGCGCGCGTGGCGGATGGCATCAGCCAGCAAGGTATCGAGGGGGAGCCGGCCGCCGAGCGCGGTAGCGAGATCGAGGGCAAGCCGCCATCCGCCGATAGCGCCGGCCACGGTGAGCGCAGCATCGGGGCCGCGAGAGGGAATCGTCTCATAGCCCTTGCTCCGGTAGCGGCTCGCCGTGGCAAGGCTACCAGCCGGGCCGCAGGCCTCGATCCCGCGCACGCGGCCACCCGGTTCGCGCACCAGCCAGAACCCATCTCCACCGATCCCGTTCATATGCGGGTAGACGACGGCGATGGTCGCTGCCATCGCCACCATCGCTTCGATGGCATTGCCGCCCTGGGCCAGCACGATCTGTCCCGCGCCAGCGGCGAGGTTATGGGGCGCGGCGACAGCGGCGGAGGAATAGACGTGGGTTTCGGGCATCGAGGTCTCGGATTGAGGGACAGGCGATAGGATAATTTATTTTTTGGACAGCAGACACAGAACGTGCTCGTCTCGGCGAGCATGATCTGTGCGCTTTACCGGCCTCGCCAACGATCAGGGTGTGGCCGTCTTGCCTGTCAACGTCAGGAAGATGTCTTTGTGGCGAAGCGCCGGCTTCTCGATGAGGCGCCAACTTAGCACCCCAAGCATAAGTCCGAGAGGCAAGGTTGCTGCCGTGACGACCCATGGTGCGATGCCCGGAACGCTGGCGACGATCAGGCTCTGGATCGGCCATGCGTAGAGATACAAGCCGTATGACGGATCGGTATGATCCGTCATACGGCTGAGGCTGCTGGTCGGGCATGCGAAGGCGTACCAGAAGATCAGGTAGCCACCGAAGGTCGCCAATCCTGCTTCGGCCAGTGGAGCGACGAATAGAAGTGGGATGAGGGCGCCGCCCGCCATCAATGCGCCAAGGCGATGATAGGCGATCCGATCTCGCCAGACGTAGAATGCTCCGCCGATGAAGAAGACGAATGCGAAGCGAGCCATATCGGCCATCAGCAGGAAGAGCGGGCCGCCGCGCTGAATTTCCTGCATGCCGGGGCGCAAAAGATAGAGCGCCGTGAGGCACGCCAGCAGCATGGCGTATCCTCTCCGGTTCGCGCGAGATGCCAAACCGCCTAACAGGATCACCAAGAGGTAGCACCGAAACTCGTAGCGGACCGTCCACATGGCGCCGTTCAGCTCCGCCCCCGGAATTCCTTCGAAGGAGCACGGCACCTTCGGCGGCGTGAGCGTGACCATGTCTATCATGGCCGCGAACGGCGAGACCGACGCGAGATGACCGCCCGATATCGGCGCCACGAGGAGGATCGCCACCAAAGAGGCCGCGATGAAACCGGGATAGATCCGCAGGACGCGCTTCGCCAGATAGTCCCAGACCGACGCGGCGTTCCGATAGCTCTTCAGGATCAGATAGCCGCTGATCAGAAAGAATCCGTCGACGGCTAGTTCTCCAAACGAAAGTGTTCCGAAGAGGCGGGTCAGGAGCTCGCGCGAGCGGTTGCCGTCGATCAACTCCGGAGAGTGAGAAACCACGACCAAGGCGGCAAAGAGCAAGCGCAGGATACCAAAATTGCTACCTCGGCGGACGTCTCGGTCGGAATCGCCTGATGCGTTCAAAGCGGGCTCCTGGCACATCGGTTCTGGACTGTATGGGGACAGCACAGGAAACCTACGTTAGGTCTCGGGCATTGTGGCACGACCGTCGTTAGCGATTGCCGACGGCGCTGTTCACGCAGCATGGGCGTGACAGCCGGCCGAACCAGCGTATTCGATCATGGCATGTCTTCAGAACGATCCCGCCTATGCGGCGGTGAAACGGAGAAAAATCGCGCGCGCAGCCGCCGTGAGAAAGGAATCCAGAAGGACGCCGATCAACTGCTAAAACTAACTCAACCCATTGTCTTAAATGTCTTTTCTTACAGCGTAGCAGAGTGTCGGCATCACCCTCGCCATAGTTGTCACGTAGCCGCACAAGCCGATTCGTATTAATTTCGCCACACTGTTGTGGCGACGCATCAGGCCATGGCGTGGCTTCGACGTTCCAAGAAATCGACAGCCGCGGGGGACGAGTCCTTCGCGCATGGCGAGCCCGAGATGTCCCCCACCCGCCCCGCTCCCCGCGGGCCCGGCTGGATCGGCGCGCTCGTCGTCAGCACGGCCCTCGTCTCGGCCATCGCGACCTTCCTGATCCTCGCGGGCGTGATTCGGGTGACGCCAACGCCGACGATCGGCCTGACACTGCTCGGCATCAACGTCTTCCTGGTTCTCGGCCTGTTCGTCATCATCGCCTGGGAGGCACGGGTCTTCCTTCATGCGCGCCGGGCCAATGCAGCGGTGGCACGCCTGCATACCCGCATCGTCGGCCTTTTCAGCCTCATCGCGATCCTGCCCACCGTCCTTCTCGCAGTCGTCGCGGCGGTGACGATCGATCGAGGCTTGTCGCTGGGCTTCACCGACCGGGTCCGCGACGTCGTGCTGAAATCCGTTGAGGTGGCCGATGCCTACCAAGAGAACCAATGCCAGTCTCTGGCCCGCGAGATCCGTATCCTCACCGATGACCTGACGCGGGCGCGACCGAATTTCGATGTGAACCGGGAATGGTTCGAGAATTTCCTCACCGCCCGCGCGACTGCGCTCGGCCTGCCCGTTGCCGAGATCATGCGAGGCCCCAACGAGCTTGTGGCTCGAGCCAAGATCGATGTCCTGAAGGAACGCCGGCTTCCTTCGGCAGCAGCCTTCGAGGAAGCAGCAAAATCCAACGACACGATCTGCCTTCGGCCGAGCGAAGGGCGCATCTTCGCCGCTCTCCTGCGAATGCCCGCCTATGACGGCGCCGTCCTTCTGGTCCAGCGTGAGGTGAGCCAGCTCGCCGTCGACTTCCCCGGCGTGTCGCGGGCGGCGGCGGCGGAGTACCTGACCTACGATTCGCTGAAGCGCTCGATCCAGATCAGCTTCGCTTCGGTCTTCGTACTGATTGCACTGATAGCGTTGCTCTCGGCGGTCTGGTTCGGGCTCAACTTCGCCAACCGGTTCGTGGCGCCGATCCGCCGCTTGATCAACGCCGCGGATCAGGTCGCATCGGGTAATTTTTACGCTCAGGTCCCGGCACGGAAGAGCGACGGTGACCTTGCCCATCTCGGCGAGAGCTTCAACAAGATGACCCAGGAGCTGCGCCGGCAGCACGACGGACTGACGGCGGCGAGCGACCTCATCGACCGCCGCCGTCGGTTCACGGAGGCCGTCCTCGCTGGGGTCTCTCCGGGCGTTCTCGGGGTGGATTCTGCGGGCATCGTCACCATCGCCAACCCCTCGGTGGAGCGAACCCTGGGCCTCACGGCGGATGCCATCGTTGGCAGGCCGCTGGTCCAGGCCGTGCCCGAGCTCCAGGCCATCCTGCCCGAGGGTGGCGAGGGGCGCCTGCGCGCCCTGCAGCAACAGATCCAACTGACCCGCGACGGACGCGAAAGGACCGTGACCGTACGCGTCACCAGCGAGCAAGCCCAAGGCGGAGCCCGCGGCTTCGTCGTGACCCTCGACGACATCACCGACCTCGTCTCGGCACAGCGGACCTCGGCTTGGGCTGACGTCGCCCGCCGCATCGCCCACGAGATCAAGAACCCGCTGACCCCGATCCAACTCTCGGCTGAACGCATCCGGCGCAAGTACGGCAAGGTCATCACCACCGACAAAGAGGTGTTCGACCAATGCACTGCGACGATCGTGCGCCAAGTGGACGAGATCAAGCGCATGGTCGATGAGTTCTCATCCTTCGCACGGATGCCGAAACCCGCCATTGCCCGGAACGATCTGAGCGAGATCGCTAAGCAGAACCTTTTCATGATGCGAGTGGCACATCCGGACATGGATTTCGGCTACACGGAAGCTGGGCAGGACCGGCTCCATGCCGCCTTCGACATCAGGCTCCTGTCGCAAGCAATCACCAACATCCTCAAGAATGCCGTTGAGGCCGTTTCTGCCGTGCCGGAAGCTGAGCTCGGCAAGGGGAGGGTCGATCTGCGTCTTCTCGTCGAGGGTGGCTTCGCGGTGATCGAGATCACCGATAACGGCAAAGGCTTTCCGACTGAGGGGCGTCAGCGGCTGCTGGAGCCCTATATGACCACGCGCGAGGGTGGTACCGGCCTAGGGCTCGCCATCGTCAGCAAGGTACTCGAAGAGCATGGCGGCGGCATCGAACTGAACGACAATCCCGAGGGCAGGGGCGGACGCGTGCGGATGCGCGTGCCCCTCGATACCCAGGAAAAGACGCCGGAGGGTCGCCCCTCTGCACAGACTGAGAAGGCTGCCGCACCGACGGCGCCCCCAATCGCGGAGATGACGTCATGAGCGCCGATATCCTGATCGTCGACGACGAGGCCGACATCCGCGACCTCGTCGCCGGCATCCTCGACGACGAAGGCCACCGCACCCGGACCGCAGGAGGCTCAGACGAGGCACTGGCGGCCATCGAGTCACGCCGGCCCCACCTCGTCTTCCTCGATATCTGGCTCCAGGGCTCACGCCTCGACGGGCTGCAGGTGCTCGACCAGATCAAGCTCGGACATCCGGATTTGCCGGTGGTCATGATCTCGGGCCACGGCAACATCGAAACGGCGGTGGCGGCAATCAAGGCGGGCGCCTACGACTTCATCGAAAAGCCGTTCAAGGCCGACCGGCTGATTCTGGTGGCCGAACGCGCTCTCGAAGCTTCCCGCCTCAAGCGCGAGGTGCGCGATCTCAAGGCGCGTTCCGGCCAGGCGAGCCGTCTCGTCGGCGGTTCGGTCGCGGTCAATCAGTTGCGGCAGACGGTGGAGCGGGTCGCACCGACCAATGCGCGCGTGATGATCCTCGGCGCGCCAGGCTCGGGCAAGGAGCTGTCGGCTCGTACGCTCCATGCATCGTCGGCCCGCGCCAGCGGCCCCTTCGTCGTCATCAACGCGGCCATGATCACGCCGGAGACGATGGAGGCGGAATTGTTCGGCGTCGAGGCCGGCGAAGGACGAGCCCGCCGCGTCGGCGCTCTGGAAGAGGCCCATGGCGGCTCGCTCTACATCGACGAGATCGCCGACATGCCGCGCGAGACCCAGAACCGCATCCTGCGCGTACTGGTCGACCAGAATTTCCAGCGTGTCGGCGGGACGACCCGCGTTCACGTCGACGTACGCATCATCTCCTCGTCCTCGCGCGACCTTGCCGAGGAGATCGCCGCCGGCCGCTTCCGCGAGGACCTGTTCCACCGCCTCTCGGTCGTACCGATCCGAGTGCCGTCCTTGTCCGAGCGGCGCGAGGACGTCCCCGAACTCATCACCTTCTTCATGGAGCAGATCTCGGCCGCTACGGGCCTCGCCCGCCGGCGCATCGCAGAGGACGCCATGGCGGTCCTGCAATCGCATGATTGGCCCGGGAACATCCGACAGCTGCGCAACAACGTCGAACGGCTGATGATCCTCACCCATGCCGATCCGGAGCAAGAGGTAACATCGGAGATGCTGCCGACCGAGATCGGCGCTCTGGTTCCGACAACGCCGAACGGCGCAGGCGGGGAGAAACTGATGAGTCTGGCCCTGCGCGAGGCGCGGGAAATCTTCGAACGCGAGTATCTGATCGCACAGATTGCACGATTTTCCGGAAACATATCTCGGACCGCCGAGTTCATCGGCATGGAACGGTCTGCTCTGCACCGCAAGTTGAAGTCGCTCGGCATCGGCCCATAGCCGACCGAACGCACCGATCCGCTTGCATGTGGACGATAATGAACGTGTAATAGCTGAGTTTGACGGGTTGCACCCGTCAGCTTGAATTTCGAACCGACGAGAACCCGTCAGTCACGGCGGGCGGCAGGTTTGCAAGAAGGATCAATAAGAAATGGCGGGCGAACGCGCTCAAAACCTGCAGGACACGTTTCTCAATCATGTCCGCAAGAACAAGATCCCGCTCACGATCTTCCTCGTCAATGGCGTCAAGCTTCAGGGCGTCGTGACTTGGTTCGACAACTTTTGTGTTCTTCTGCGCCGGGACGGACATTCGCAGCTGGTCTACAAGCATGCGATCTCGACGATCATGCCGGGACACCCGGTCCAGTTGTTCGAACCGGACGAGACGGCGCCTGAGAAGGCCTGAACCGAGGGCGTCAGTCTTCGTATGATGAGGCTGCGCCGTACGTCAGCTGCCGAACATCGACCGAAGATCGACGACTGCCCTTGTTTGACGTCGGGAAAGGCCCATTCTCCGCATCTTCACGGGACAGGGTCGAACCACACTTCATGACGCAGATGACAACGCCGGGCGAAGCCCGGCTCCAGGCGATGGCCGCTCCAGAAGGTGATATCGCGGCTGCGACCCATACGTTGGTGATCGGCCCCTATCTCACACGTGCCGCCGCTCCCCGGATGGGCAGCGGACCTGCCGACGCCACGCGCTCCAGCGAGGCGCGGATCGACGAGGCAGCGGGCCTTGCCGCGGCCATCGAGCTCGACGTCACCGAAGCGATCATTGCGCCGGTGTCGCGCATCCGACCCTCCACCTATCTCGGCAAGGGCCGCGTCGAGGAACTCTCCGGTCGGATCAAGGCCGACGAGATCGGTCTCGTCGTCATGGATTGCGCCCTGTCACCCGTGCAGCAGCGCAATCTCGAAAAGGCTTTCGGCTGCAAGGTCATCGACCGTACCGGCCTGATCCTAGAGATCTTCGGCCGGCGTGCTTCGACCCGCGAGGGTACGCTCCAAGTCGAGCACGCACATCTTGCCTATCAAAGAAGCCGGCTCGTCCGTTCTTGGACCCACCTCGAACGCCAGCGAGGCGGCTTCGGCTTCCTCGGCGGCCCCGGCGAGACGCAGATCGAGGCCGACAGGCGGATGATTCAAGAGCGGATGACGAAGATCGAGCGAGAGCTCGACAGTGTCACCCGGACGCGCGGCCTGCACCGCGAGAGTCGGGCACGGGTGCCGTATCCGATCGTGGCGCTCGTCGGTTACACCAATGCCGGCAAGTCGACGTTGTTCAACGCTCTCACCAAGGCCGAGGTGATGGCCAAGGACATGCTTTTTGCGACCCTGGACCCGACAGCGCGCGCGACGAAGCTGCCGCATGGGGAGACAGTGATTCTTTCGGACACCGTCGGGTTCATCTCGGAATTGCCGACGGCTCTCATCGCGGCGTTCCGCGCCACGCTCGAAGATGTGATCGAGGCCGACATCCTGCTTCATGTCCGTGACGTCAGCCACGTCGATTCCGAGGCGCAGGCGGAGGATGTCGGTGGTGTCCTGAGGGAACTCGGCATCGAGACGACGGCCGAGCGGATCATCGAGGTCTGGAACAAGGCCGATCTGCTCGATGATCCGGAGCGGACGCGTCTCCTCAATCTGAGCGCCCAGGGGCGCAACGACAGGGACAGCGACGTACCGATCCTGGTCTCGGCCCTCACCGGAGAAGGTTTGGCGGCCTTGTCAGGCCGGATCGAGGCGCGGATCGCCAAGCGGCGCTCCACCTTCGCGGTCACCTTGGCGCCCGAGGACGGTGCGGCACTCAACTGGCTCTATGAGAATGCCGAGGTCTTGGATCGTCGAGCCGAAGAGGCGGGTACGATTCATCTCGCCATCCGCGTCGCACCCGAGAAGGAGCCCCGCTTCCTCAACCGCTTCTCCAGCGCGCGAAAACTCAGCCGGGCAGAGTAGGAGATTGCTGCGCACGGCCACGGCGAAAGCGAAGCTTCACGTCAGCAAAAAGCCTCGGCTCCAAGGAGCCGAGGCGCTCACAATATGTCGGAGTTTCGCGGCCTACGGCTGAAGCACGCCGTTGATGACGTGGATTACGCCATTCGACTGCATAACGTTGGCGATCGTCACCTTCGCGGTGTTACCCTTCGTGTCGGTCAGGTACACGGCCTTGCCCTTGGTCTGAACCACGAGCGGGGTACCCTGCACGGTCTTGATCTGGCCTTCGCCACCGCCATCCTTCGCGATCTTCATCAGGTCCTTGGCGGTCAGGGTGCCGGGGACCACGTGATAGGTGAGGATCGAGGTGAGGGTGGCCTTGTTCTCGGGCTTCACCAGGGTCTCGACGGTGCCTGCCGGCAGCTTGGCGAAGGCGGCGTTGGTGGGCGCGAACACGGTGAACGGGCCGGCGCTGGCGAGGGTGTCCACGAGCCCGGCGGCCTTCACGGCGGCGACGAGGGTGGTGTGATCCTTGGAGTTGACCGCGTTCTCAACGATGTTCTTTGAAGCATACATCGGAGCGCCGCCGACCATCGGATTCTTTGCGAGCGCGGCAACCGGGAAAGCGGCGCCCATGGAGAAGGCGAGGGCGACGGCGGCGATCGTCGAAGCCGCGGAACGACGGGCGTGAGCGTTGATCATGGAGCGTTTCCTCTTGAATCGATGCCCCTTTTGAGGGGGTCAACGCTCGTTACGGAGCCCGGAAGAGGAAAGTTTCGGGAAGGTTGGAAAAAGTCACACTTCAGGGAAACTCACGCTGACCGATCGGAAGCGGATGTCTCCATAAGCGAAAGCCCGCCCAACTCGAGAGTCGGACGGGCTTTCGTGATCTGCACGGCGGCGAGGATGACCTCGCCGCCCTATTCGTGATCAGTACTTGCGGATGATCGGAGCGGCAGCGGCGACCGGGGTCGGCGAGTACAGCGGAACGATCAGGCGGCCCGAGATCTCGGTGCTGTCGAAGCTGGTGGAGGCGACAGTGCGGGCGACGTAGACCTGCGCGGTCGCGAAGCCGAGGTCGTAGCCGACGAGACCACCCATCAGGAAGCGGCCACGATCGTTGGCGGCAAGGCTCAGGGCGCTCGTATCGAAGTTGACCGTGCCGTAGGCGATGGCGCCGATCTCGAACTTACCGAACTTCTTGGTCGCGGTCAGGTCGAGGTTCAGCGAGTCGGAGATTCTGAACGGTCCGAACGTGTTGCCGAAGCCGATCGTGTTCGTGCCCGAGAAGCTGCCTGGCGAGTCGTAGATGTTCGCGGTCAGATTGGCGGTCAGGTTGTAGCCGTCGCCAGTGTAGCTCGCAGCGACACCGAAGCGGTAGGTGTTGGAAGACAGCTGCGGCAGCACGGGAGCACTAAAGAATGTCCCGTTGTTGCGAACGAGAACGCCGCGGTCGCCGTTCAGATCGTTGAGGTAGACGCCGCCGAGCAAGCTGACGCCGAAATTGTTGCCAAGATCGAAGGCCCAGATACCACCGACGAAGGTGCCGACATTGATCGACACGTCACGCAGGCCAGCTGGGCCGCCCTTGCCGAAGGTGAACACGGTCGGGGGAGCCACGAGGAGCTCGACGCGACCGCCGAACGGAACGAACGGGGTCGACCAGACGAGCACGGGAATGTTGATCCCGACATCCAGTGCCGAGTTGTCACGTGACTGATACACGAAGGTGTTGAGGGCGTAGATACCCTCGGGGAGCGGAGCGCCGGTCGCGAGGCCGACCTGCTCACCCGGAATGGTGGTGGTCTGAGCGTAAGAAGCCGTAGCAGTCATGCCCATGGTGAGCGCGAGCGCTCCGGTGGCAAGCCAGTTCTTCATCATTTTCTAGTATCCTTCCCAAGGATCTCAGGCGCCCGCCACGCAGTCCCACGAACCATTCTGCTTTGCCCCGCCTTCTGACGGTTTGCTCGCTGTTGGTTCGCGGGGCCCCCCTTGCGGCCCGAATTCGTGTCTCAACGCTCAGAACTATTCTACAGGACGCCGTGGATTGACAGTCCAATGCTTCGTATCGAGGCAGTTCCAAATCGACCGTTGCGGAAAAGCCGCATTTTCGACGCGGCGCAGCGCAAGGATTTGTTAACTTTCTCAGCAGGAAACGGCCGGTCATGGCGCCGCATTGAGCAATGGGTCGGCAAAATAGCGCTGAACGGTCAAGCTGTTGAGGCCGTTTCACCAGACAGGACGATTGAGCAACCCGCCATGGTGATTTGCGCAAGGCGGTCCGGCTGGAATGCGCTCTGGTCTCCGGCCTTTGCAGCGCAACAAGACCGCCGCCGCCTATAAGAGACGAATCAAGCTCGGCCTTGACGGAACTCGTCGCCTATTCCGCCGTGTCCCGGCCCTTGGCACCAATCCCAGCGACGGGACGCCGGGCTAGTACGTCGCGCAGGAACCGTCCGGTATGGCTCGCCTTCGATTTGGCGATCTGTTCCGGCGTTCCCTCGGCCACGACGATCCCTCCGCCATCACCGCCTTCCGGCCCCATATCGATGACCCAATCGGCGGTTTTGATGACTTCGAGATTATGCTCGATCACCACGACGGTGTTGCCCTGGTCGACGAGCTCGTGGAGCACCTCCATCAGCTTGGCGACGTCGTGGAAGTGCAGGCCCGTGGTCGGCTCGTCGAGTATGTAGAGGGTGCGGCCGGTGGCACGCTTAGAGAGTTCCTTCGATAGCTTCACCCGCTGGGCCTCGCCGCCCGACAGGGTGGTCGCCTGCTGGCCGACCTTGACGTAGCCGAGGCCGACGCGGGCGAGGGTCTCCATCTTCTCGCGGATCGTCGGCACCGCCTTGAACAGATCGGCAGCCTCCTCCACGGTCATGTCCAGCACGTCGGCAATGGAGTGGTTACGGTACTTCACCTCCAGGGTCTCGCGGTCGTAGCGGCGGCCCTTGCACACGTCGCAGGTGACGTAGACGTCCGGCAGGAAATGCATCTCGATCTTGATGACGCCGTCGCCGGAACACGCCTCGCAGCGGCCGCCCTTGACGTTGAAGGAGAAGCGGCCGGCCTGGTAACCGCGCGCTTTGGCCTCCGGCAAGCCGGCGAACCAGTCGCGGATCGGAGTGAACGCGCCGGTATAGGTGGCCGGGTTCGAGCGCGGTGTCCGGCCGATCGGCGACTGGTCGATATCGATGACCTTGTCGAGGTTCTCGAGGCCGTCCAGGCGTTCGAATGGGGCAGGGTGCTCCATCGCACCGTTGAGGGACTTCGCCACGGCCTTATACAGCGTGTCGATGATGAGGGTGGACTTGCCGCCGCCCGAGACACCCGAGACACAGGTGAAGGTGCCCAGAGGGATCTCGACGCTCACGTCCTTCAGGTTGTTGCCGCGTGCACCGACCAGAGTGAGCTTGCCCTTCTTCACCTTGCGCCGTGCCGTGGGTACCCGCACGCTCATCTCGCCGGTGAGGTACTTGGCGGTGAGGGAGGCCGGGTTCTTCAACACCTCCTCGGGTGTCCCCTGGGCGATAATCTGCCCGCCATGGATGCCGGCGCCGGGGCCGACATCGACCACGTAATCGGCCTGGAGGATCGCATCCTCGTCATGCTCGACCACGATCACCGAATTGCCGAGGTCGCGCAGGCGCTTCAATGTGCCGAGCAGGCGCTCGTTGTCACGCTGGTGCAGGCCGATGGACGGTTCGTCGAGAACGTAGAGCACGCCGGTAAGGCCGGAGCCGATCTGAGAAGCCAGCCGAATGCGCTGGCTCTCGCCACCAGAGAGCGAGCCCGAGCCGCGCGCGAGGGTGAGGTAGTCGAGACCGACATCGACGAGGAAGGTCAATCGGTCTCTGATCTCCTTGAGGATGCGAAAGGCGATCTCGTTCTGCTTGTCGGTGAGCTTGTCCGACAGTTCAGAGAACCAGCGATGCGCTTCGCGCACGGAGAGCGCGGTCACGTCGCCGATGTCCTGCATGGCGACCTTCACCGCCAAGGCCTCGAGCTTGAGACGCTTGCCGCCACAGGAGGCGCAGGGAGTCTCGCTCATGAACCGAGCGATGTCGTCACGGGAGGCGTCGCTCTCAGTCTCCTTGTAGCGTCGCTCCAAATTCGGGATCACGCCCTCGAACGGCTTGTTCACCTCGTAGGCGCGCATCCCGTCATTATAGGCGAAGCGGATCGCCTCACGACCGGAACCGTAAAGGATCGCCTTGTGGGCGGTCTCGGGCAGTTCGGCCCAGGGCACGCTGGTCTTGAAGCCATAGTGCTTCGCCAACGCATCCAGTGTCTGGCCGTAATAGGGCGACGTGGACTTAGCCCACGGACCGACGGCACCGCGCTTCAGACTGAGCTTCACGTCCGAGATCACCAGTTCGGGATCGATCCGCATCTCGTGTCCGATGCCGCCGCAGGTCGGGCATGCGCCGAATGGATTGTTGAACGAGAACAGGCGCGGTTCGATCTCGGCGATGGTGAAGCCCGAGACCGGGCAGGCGAAACGCGAGGAAAAGGTGATCGTCTCGCCCTCGGCCGGATCGGCGAATTCAATCAGCGCAATGCCGTCTGCGAGTTCCAGTGCCGTCTCGAACGAATCGGCAAGGCGCGCGGCAATGTCGGCGCGTACGACGAGGCGGTCGACCACTACGTCAATGTCGTGTTTCAGTTTCTTGTCGAGTTTCGGCGCGTCGTCGATCGGGTAGTACTCGCCGTCGATGCGTAGGCGCTGAAAGCCCTTCTTCTGGAACTCGGCGATTTCCTTGCGGTACTCGCCCTTGCGGCCGCGCACCACCGGCGCCAGCAGGTATAGCCGGCTCTTCTCTGGCAAGGCCAACACTCGGTCGACCATCTGGCTGACGGTCTGGCTTTCGATCGGCAGGCCCGTGGCAGGCGAGTAAGGGATACCCACCCGCGCCCACAGCAGACGCATGTAATCGTAGATCTCGGTGACCGTGCCCACGGTGGAGCGCGGATTCTTCGATGTCGTCTTTTGCTCGATGGAGATCGCCGGCGAGAGCCCGTCGATCTGATCGACATCGGGCTTCGACATCATCTCGAGGAACTGGCGGGCATAGGCCGAAAGCGATTCGACGTAGCGGCGCTGGCCCTCCGCATAGATCGTGTCGAAGGCGAGCGACGACTTGCCGGAGCCGGAGAGGCCGGTGAAGACCACGAGCTTGTCACGCGGAATCGTCAGATCGATGTTCTTCAGATTGTGCTCGCGCGCGCCTCGCACGGCGATGACCCGACGATCCTGAACGCCGTCGAAGAGTTTCTGAAGCTTGGCATCATCCAACGCATCGGCATGTTTCGCGGCGGCTTTGGCTCTGGCCATGAGGTCTCTTCGCGGTGGATGGACGAGCGACGGCGCCGGAACTCTCGCCGGATGTCGGGCAATATGTCGTCCGGTCGAACGGAATCGGCAAGGGCCCTGCCGGTATGCTGGCGCGGACCGCCGAGATGTCATGCGTGCAGCACAACATCCACTTTTTGTTCGCAATCGTTCTGGCCAGCGCTCAGTCGGCGTTCAAAATGCGGGAAGCGTATTCGGCAGGAGACAGTCCGACATCGAAGCACCAACTGGGGCAGAAATCGATTTTGCACAATCGGCACGGAGCGTATTCAGATTTTTGCCCAGCACTTGATATCCGCATCGACACAAATATACCGCATGAATGCGCAGATAGGTTTCGATTTTAACGATTTGTTTTATTTCGATTGAGAAAATTAGTTCAATAGGCAGTTTAGATTTTTTGCTTGAGCAATCACTTGCCGATCGATTCGGATCCCATCTGCCCGCTTTGCGAGCAACTTCGAAAAAGAAGAGTTAGACACCATGTTCAATGGTTGGGGCACCGCTGCCATCGAATCAAAGGCAAAGCTCGATGCCGTAGATCGCTCGAACGGAACCATCGAGTTCGCCCTCGACGGCACGATCCTCTCGGCGAACCAGAACTTTCTCGATGCGGTCGGCTATACGCTGGACGAAATCAAAGGCCGGCATCACAGCTTGTTCGTCGATTCGGATGAGAGGAACGGTGCGGAGTACCTGCAGTTCTGGGCCGACCTGCGGACAGGACGCTATCAGGCGGCGGAGTATCGTCGGCTCGGCAAGGGCGGTCGCGAAATCTGGATCGAGGCCTCCTACAATCCGATCCTTGACCGGAGCGGGAAGCCCTACAAAGTGATCAAGCTCGCCACCGACGTCACGCGTCGCAAGATGGAGGATGCCGATCGCAAAGGCCAGATCGAGGCCATCGGCAAGTCCCAGGCTGTGATCACGTTCGATCTCGACGGCAACATTTTGAACGCCAACGACAACTTCCTGAAGGCTCTGGGGTACACGCTGTCCGAGCTCATAGGCCGGCATCATCGCCTGTTCGTGGAGGAGGCGGTCGGTGAAAGCACGGCCTATGCTGAATTCTGGGCCACCTTGAAGCGCGGGACGTATCAGGCAGGGCAGTTCAAGCGGATCGCCAAGGACGGTCGCGAGATCTGGATCGAGGCCTCCTACAATCCAATTTTGGATGCCCGCGGACGGCCCTACAAGGTGGTCAAGTTCTCCACCGACATCACGGCACAGATCACTCTCCTGACCGATCTTCAGCGCATCATCGAGCGGAACTTCAGCGACATCGATCGCGCCCTAGCGATCTCAAACGATGCCTCCTCGTCGGCCACCGAGGCGGCTCAGTCGACGGCCGAGAACGTGCAGACCGTGGCTGCGGCGGCCGAAGAGCTGGCCGCTTCCGTCGCAGAAATCTCCCAGAGCATGGCGAAGTCCCAGGAAGCGACCGATGAGGCCAGCATCCAGGTTGAGGCGGCCGGTCACTTCACGCAGAAGCTGTCCGATGCAGCTACCGCTATGGGCGGCATTGTCGGACTGATCCAGACCATTGCCGGCCAGATCAACCTGCTCGCACTCAACGCAACCATTGAATCGGCCCGGGCCGGCGAGGCCGGGCGAGGGTTCGCCGTGGTGGCGCAAGAGGTGAAGAACCTCGCCAACCAGGCGGCCCGCGCCACGGAGCGGATCACAGGCGAAATCGACAGCGTGCAGACGGTTTCGAAACAGGTCGTCGCCGCTCTCGGCACGATAGGAGCCTCTGTCGGGACGATGCGCGATCACGTGGTCTCGACGGCAGCGGCCGTGGAAGAGCAGAGCGTCGTCACCCGCGACATGTCCAGCAACATGCAGGTTGCGGCGGGTGCAGTCAGCACGATCGCCCAGAATGTCCGCGGCATCTCCGGATCGGTCCTGAGCGTGTCGGAAGCCGTTGGAACGACGAAGAATGCCGTGCGAGTTCTCGCGCGGTGAGGACCGCCTGTCACAGAGCCGTCGCTTGTTCGGTGACTTTGCCGCTGCAATCTGACCGCCGATCAGAAAAATGCCTTTCGGCAGGACGGAAGCATGTAGGGTAGGTAGTCGGCTCCAAAATGGCCCCGCTAGAGAGTCGCCTGGAATCCAGTGAGCGGCGCCGCGACCCGGCAGACCAGTCCATCCGGCTCATAGGCGATGGAGACCTCGCCTCCGACAGCGCCGGCAAGGCCACGTTCGATCAGACGAGAACCGAATCCCCTGGTCGATGGCGTTACGACAGGAGGACCGCCCTGTTCGGTCCAACGGAGATGAAGAGTATCGTCCTCGTCACCGGGAACGACGCTCCACTCCACCGTGACGCGACCGTCCGATCGGGACAGGGCGCCGTATTTGGCCGCGTTGGTGGCGAGTTCGTGCATCATCAGGGCCAGCGACAGGGCCGCCTTGGAGCCGATGACGATCTCGGGACCATTCAGATGGAACCGTCCTGGCTGATGGTCGTCATGCAGCGACAGGGCACTCGTCACCACCGCGGCTATCCCGGCACTCTCCCGCTCCCCGGTAAGCAGGATATCATGAGCTTTGCCCAGGGCGATGAGACGGGCGGCGAGCGCGTGTTTGGCGGCCTCGATGTCCGTGACGTTACGCAGGCTCTGCGAGGCGATCGCCTGAACCATCGCGAGCGTGTTCTTCATGCGATGGCTGAGTTCGCGATTGAGAATGCGCTGCTGCTCATCCGCCTCGATCCGAGTCAGGCCGCTCCAGGCCCGTTCAGCAACCTCACGGACGAAGGCGACCTCGCCATGTGTCCAAAAGCGCGGTGAAGCCTCCGTCGCGTACAGCACGCCCACGAGACGGCCGCGCTGGAGCAGAGGCACGGAGATCACTGCCCGGACACCCCGAGCGATGTAGAGTTTTGCATCCGCCTCCAGCGTTTCGCGTGCTGCCCCGAGATCAGGGACCGCCAGCACCTCGCCGCGCTGCAAGCTGGCGATGCTCGCCGGGAACTCGTCGAGCTTCATTGTCCGAGCCGGCGGCGCCTGTCCGTCGAACGACCAGGAATGAGCAACCGTCAATAAGCCGGCCGTCAGGTCGACCATCCCGTAGCCGGCCCGCGTTGCGCCGAGTGTCCGCCCGAGGATCTCGGCCGTCACCGCCACGATGTCCGAATTCGAACGCAGATCGCGCAGGCGGTCACCGAGGTTGATCAGGGCCTCACGACGGACATCGGCCAGCTTCTCCTCAGTGATATCCTCGATCATCGCCGTGGCATGGACCGAGTCGCCCAAGGTCTGAGAGACGAGGTTGACCCGTGCCCAGATGATCCGGCCATCCCTTCGCCGGTAGCGCTTCTCGAAACGGTCCTGCATGGTCTCACCGGTGGCAAGACGCCGATGTAGTGCCTCGCGTTCGGCAGCATCTTCGGTCGGAGTCCATTGAGCGAGGGAACGACCGACGATCTCGGATTCCGGAGCTCCCCAGATCTCGCAGAGCTTGGCGTTGACCCTGAGAGCCAGGACACTGCGAGGATCGAACTGGACGATCCCGACATTTGCCCCCTCGAAGACAGCGCGGAACTGCGCCTCCAACTGGCTACGCACCGTGACGTCGAGCATCGACCCGATCATTCGGAACGGCACACCCTCCGCATCGCGGACGACGTAACCCCGATCCAGCACATCGGCGTAAGATCCATCCACCCTCAGGAAGCGGTACTGGCGGCTCCACTGGTCTGCACGCCCTTCGAGGATGGCATTGAGGCCAGCGAAGACACTGGGTCGGTCCTCGGGATGAATATTGCCGAGCCACCAGGCGGAACCAGGTCCGACATGGCCCGGCGGCCAGCCATAGGATGTCTGCAGCGCCTCGTTCCAAACGATCTCATCGCGATCGAGGTCCCAATCCCAGATGACATCGTTGGTCGCTCTTGCAATGAGCCGATAGCGTTCGTCGACCGAGCCCGCATCGATACCACCCTGCATGCGTGCGGCATTTCGCCGGTCGGCCGTAATGTCTCGGACGGCACCGACCATCCGTATGGGACGACCGTCAAGAAACATGCAGCGACCAGTGTCGGCGAACCAGCGAACGGGAGGTCCGTCAAACCCGCCGATGCGATATTCACTGACGAAGATGCCATCGCCTGTCGGATCGAGACTAGTCCGAAACTCAGAATCGACACGGTCGCGGTCATCGGGATGCAGGCGGTCAAGGAAGTCGCCGACGAAGCTGACCGATTCCTTCACGCCGCCGCCGAACATGCCGCGCAAGCGCTCATCCCAGTGAAGGGTTCCGCTCAGGAAATCGTGATCGTACACTCCGATGGCGGCTGCTTCGAGCGCTAGTCGCAGACGCGAATCGTCGTCCCCATTGCTCTTGCCTACAGTCGCTTGCAGCGACGGGGGATCGCCACGACTCCTTTGATGGAGGGGAGGGGCCTTCGCGATGGTCATCGGATGAGTATCGAACTCTGGCGGTCGCCGTTACATGAGATGCCGTGATTTTCTGCGTTGAACAAGTCCCATCACGAGATTTCGCAAGTTCATCACGCTCTTCCTGTGATCAGCGAAAGAATAGAGCTCCATCCCTGTTTGCGGTCCCGTCGCCAATGAGCCTCGTTCGCCATGACCAGACCCGCCCCTTGCGTTCAGACGGTTTCCGCCGACCGGGCCGGATCGGCCGGACTTGGCTGCGTCGGTGGATCAACGAAGAGCATCCGGCCATCCGCGTCGTAGACGGCACCGAGGACGGTCTCGAAATGACGCACCACGGCGCCGTGACATTCGCAGGCAGCCTGCTGTATCTCCGCTCGATTCAGGATGGTGATACGTCCTCGACCGACCTCGATCAGCCCTTGTAGCTGAAGGGTTCGCAGGATTCGCGTCAGATAGGTGCGCTGAACACCGAGCATGTTGGCCAGGAGTTCGTGAGTGACCGGTAACTCTTCCGTTCCGATTCGATCCTGCAGTGTCAGCAGCCAGCGCAGGCATCGCTCCTCGATCGGGTGGAGGGCGTTGCAGGCTACGGATTGCAGCACCTGGCCCAGCAGGCAATCGCCGTAACGGGTGAAAAGGTTGCGCAAAGTCGTGGAGCGCTGCTTGGCGTCCTGCAGTTTGGCCGCATCGAGCCTCAGGACTGGCCCGCCGATCTGCACCAGGGCCGTGCTGAAGGCCGGAAGGCTACCGTGACTCACGACTCCGCCCACAGCACCTTCCCGTCCGATCGTAGCTGTCTCCGCGGTTCGACCGTCACGCATGGAGACGATCAATGTAATGACCGTCTGCTCACAAGGAAACGAGATCAGCGAAACGTTCGATCCAACGGTGAACAGAGTCTCACCGCGCCGTACGACCATCAGTTCGAAATAAGGCGCGAGAAGTCCCCGGTCGCTCGCGGACATGGCCTTCAGGAGGAGATTGCCTTCAATGAAGGACTCTGGCGACGAGGACATAGGATACGCTGTGTTCACCTTCTGTCTCAGACCTAGCTCATTGTCACATGGCCGTCTGTCCATTAGTAGACAAAAGATCGAAAAGAATATGGGATTCGCGAGGGGTTCGATCCGTTCGGATCGCAACGCGAGCGAAAGTTGTGAAACTTCGTCGGGGATCAGAGGACCGACTCACGATCCGGCAAGCCCTGTTCCATCGACTTCAGCCCTGGCCGGCCTCGTCGCCCTCACCGATGCAATCGAGGGCTCGCTCGACGGCGCTCACAGCCTCGCGCAGGTTCCGAACCGTGTGTTCCATTTCCCGGCGGGGACGGCCCATGGCGGCGGCGCGCTCGGTGACCCCCTGAAGAAGCTCCAGGGCGGCGAAGAGATCATCCGCGACCGCGACCACGTCGCTGATCTGCGGGGCCGGAGCGGCTCGGGGGCGTGCGAAAGGGACCACGTTGCTCATGTCGGACAAGGTGTCGCTCAAGCCGAGACGAGACACCAGATCCACAGAGGGCAAATTTCCATGATTAGGGCGCCAAAGCCCGAATGTCGTGGAGCGTAGTGAGCATTTCCGTGGCATCGGAACATCACTCTGCCCGTAAGCTGAGACGGTTCGTTATCCTTGTGCTTGACGCGAACGCCCCCACGGCACCACGACAGGGCCGACCGGTCCAGCAGGACCAGCATTCCAGGAACACTCCAATGCGTCCCATCACTGCCGTCCTCTTCACCGGCTTGCTCTGTGCCCTTGGCGCCTGCAACAGCGCTGACAGAAGCGGCCTCTCGGACAGCTTCAGCACCGAAAATTTCCGCCGCTCCAACGATACCAACGGCACCCAGACCCGCCGCGACGTGAACCGCGTCTACACCGCCCCCTCGATGCCCTCCATCGTCAGCCGTGGGAATTGAGGCGGCGCTTCAGTTCTTCGCCAGCGCGTCCGCAAAGGCGATCATGCGGTTGCGCGCGTAGGTGGGCAGTCCGGCGCTGATCGAGGTCCCGGTGTTGAAGGAGGAGTTGCCCATCAGCACCTGCGCCGGCAGCAGGTTCTTCAGCACCGGCACGCGGGCGTATTCCTGCTTGCGGTCAAGGACATCGGCCTTGATCGCGAGCGCCATGTAAGTCGTCACCACCGTCTTGCCGGCGTCATTCGGCATCGGCTGGAAAACGGCGAGGAACTTGCCGAAACGCAAGATCTGGTTGACCCAGAAGATCGTCTGTTCGAGGCCACCGGATACCGAGGTATCGATCTTCGTGAGGGCGGCCAGAGAAGCGGCCTCCGGAGCCGACAATGTCCGCAATTCGCTTTGGAAGGAGACGAATTCGGCGACCTTCTTCGAGGCGCCGTCCTCCAGCTTGTTCGCGAGCTTCACACCGAGCGGCAGCTTACCTTCGAGATCGTAGCGAGATTCGATGCAGGCGGCGGCCCCCTCGCACCAAGCCCGGTCGGGACGCCGGGCGAAAGCGGCGGCCGGGTCCTTGGTGGGCGTCACGTCGGCCGGATTCAGCGTCTTGTGCTTGATGACGGGGTCCATCCTGGAGACGAACCCAAGATTGGCGAAAGCCGTGAGGTCGATCGACTCCGCAGGCCGCGCCACGACGAACCGCCCCTGCGCCACATAGACCTTGAGGGTCTCGTGCCGCTGCTTCGAGACCCCGTTGAGTGTCGTCGTGTAATCGGGCTCGGCATAGGCGGGATAAGGCGCCAAGGCCGCTTGCTCGGCCGGGCGCAGCTTCCTCCATTCGAGATAGGGCGTCAGGCCGCTCTCGGGGTTCGACGGCATCTCCCGGTGGTCGGTGAACAGGATCGTGCCGGGCTTGAGGCTCGCAACGGTCGAAGGCTCGATGGCGGCCACTTCCTTGATCCGCTCGGTCGGAGGCTGGAGCTTTATCCCCTCCTGCGCGGTGGTCGGCGCACCGGATGCCAGCACCAGGACAAGGGCTTTGGCAAGGACACGTGTCGCCGGAAGCTGCGTCTTCACGTCGGGGCCTCGGTTGCTGATGAAGAAAGGGAATGCGCGTGTCAGTAGCGCGGATCGTCGCCGAACAGATAGTCGGGATCGCGACGCCGGGCGCGGGGCGGCTCGTCGTCGCCAAAGGGTGAGCGCTGCGTACCGGGCCATGCCTGACTGCGTGAGCCCTCGTAGACATCTCCTTGCGCCCGGCGGCTGCGCGGCTGCACTTGCCTCTCGCCGAACGGGTCGAGAAGATCGGTCTCGGGGGCACGCCGGGTCGTGAGGTTGCCGAACACGTCGCCGGCCGCATCGGCGCCATCGTCGATCCCGCCCATGTCGCCGTCCTCGGCATCCGGCCGCATGGCAGTCTGCACTTCGCGGGGCAACAGCCGGTACTGAGTGTCGGCCATGCGGCCATCACTCAGGCGGAAGTGCTCGATGAACCCGCCGCCGGAGATGCGCTCGCCGCTGCGCGGATCGATCGGGAGATCGACAAGGAGGCGCTTGGCTTCAGGAGAAGGTGGCGCGAGATTGGTGCGCGGGACGCCGTTTGCCCAGGCCGCCTGAAGGATCGCGCCGGCAATCGGCACAGCCAGATGCCCGCCGGTCTGGCCACGCCCCAGCGTCCTGCGGGTACCGTCGGCATTGTCGTAGCCGACCCAGACCACGATGGTGATCTCGTTGGTGAAGCCGGCGAACCACGCGTCGTTCTCGTTCTCTGAGGTGCCGGTCTTGCCGGCGATGGAGCCGGAAAACTTCGCCAGGGCCGCGGCAGTGCCGTGGTTGGTCACGCCCTGGAGCATGGTCTTCAGCTGATAGAAAGCGACCCTATCGGCGGAGCCGATCCTGACCGGCTCCTTAGAATCACGCTTGTAAAGAACCTTGCCGTCGCGCTCGACCGTCTCCAGCGCGTAGGGTGCTGGCCGCGCGCCTTCGTTGGCGATGGCCGCATAGAAGGCCGCGAGATCGACCATGCGGACCGGTTGCGAGCCGAGGACGAACGGATAGTAGCGCTCGCATTCTGCATAGAGCTGTGCTTCCAGCGCGAGGTCGCAGACCCGGGTGAGGCTCGCCGGAGGCGTATCGGCGATGCCGCCCTGGAGCAGGCGCGCGGTGACGAGGTTCTTCGAGAATTCGAGGCCGCGCCGAAGCGTGGTCGCGCTCGATCCGCCGCCGTCGTAGTTCTTAGGGCTCCAAGACTGGCCGACGCCGCCGATGGGCGGCAGCGTGACGCTGGCATCCATCACCAGCGTGTTGGGCTGCAGGCCCGCATTGAGCGCGGCGAGATAGGTTAGCGGCTTCAGTGTCGAACCCGGCTGGCGCACGGTCTGCGTCACCCGGTTCAGCTGGCTCAGAGGGTAAGAGAAACCTCCGTCCATGGCGAGGATACGGCCGGTGCGGTTCTCCAGCACCATGGCGGCGCCCTGGACGGAGGGACGCACCCGCAAGTCGGCGCGGGGCAGCCGGGCCTTGGGGTCGCGCAGCTTCACCCGCACCACGTCGTAAGTCTGAAGCCGGCCCTTGGCGATACCGGGATCGAGGCTGACGATCCGCCCGTCGGCGAGCCCCGCCTTCACCGGCCCTCGGCCGGCTTCGAGCACCACGGCAAGGGGCCAATGCACGTCGTAGAGCACGGGCCGGGCACTCTCCAGGGCTCGTTGCCAGATCGGCTTTTGCGGTACCGGCCTCGGAATCGTGTCCGAGGCCGGAACTGCCTTGACCGCTAACGGCTTCGGCTTGGCCTCGCCACCGACGATCAGCGGGACGGACTGAACCGACCCTTCCACCGCGGGCGCCGCCCCGCCGAGCTTCGCAATGCTTTCAGCGAGGTTGAATTCGGGTCCGTCATAGCGCTGGCGCCCAGTGGCACGCTCGTAATTCGCGAGTCCGTCCTGAAGCGCGCTCTCCACGGCGGTCTGGAGGCCGGCATTGATGGTGGAGCGGACGACGTGCGAGGCGGAGGTGAGGGAGTCGATTCCGGCGAATGTCCGAGCCTCGCGGGCGACGTGATCGACGAAGTAGAAGCCGGAATCCCGCCGGGTCGTCTCGATCGGCTTCAGCCCGAGGGGAGCGTTTGCCGCCTCTGTGAGCTGCGCATCGGTGATGACGCCCTCGTCCTTCATCCGCGCCAAGACATAGGCGCGGCGCTCCTTGGCGCGGTCGGGATACTTGTCCGGATTGTAGAAGTTCGGCCCCTTCGGCATGCCGCCGAGCAGGGCAGCCTCCGGCACGGTGAGCTGGCCCACGGATTTGCCGAAATAGCTGCGCGCCGCCATCTCGATCCCGTAGGAGCCGCGGCCGAGATAGATCCCGTTGAGGTAGAGTTCGAGGATCTGCGGTTTGCCGAGGATCCGCTCGAGCCGAGAGGCCACGATCATCTCGCGGATCTTGCGCTCGTAGGTGACGTCGTCGCCCACGGACAGGTTCTTGACCACCTGCTGGGTGATGGTGGAGCCGCCGGCCGGCCTGCCGGGAGAAGCGAGGTTGCCGATGAAGGCACGGATGACGCCGCGCTCATCGATGCCGTGATGAGTCTCGAAGCGCTTGTCCTCGGCGGCCACGAAGGCCTTCTGAACCATCACCGGCACATCGGAGATCGGCACGGTGAGGCGGCGCCCATTGGCCTCGAAGGCCTCGGCGTAGCGCCTGCCGGCACCGTCGAGGATCAGGCTCGCGCCCGGCAGCTTGCGGTCCTTGAGATCCTGCGCCGAGGGGAGATCGGCCACCGCCCTGTTGTAGAACTCGATCACCTCGGCCGCGTCGAAGGGAGAATCCTTCGGGCTCTCGCCCTTGCAGAACTGGCGGTAGCTCGTGTTGAGCTCTCCGATATCGAGCCCATGCAGGAGCTTGGGCGCCGAGGCACCGGCTATGGCCGACGGATCTTCCATTGCGGTGGAGATCAGCTCATCGAGATTGATGTCCTCGATGTCGAAGGACTTGCGCATATGGGCGCAGCCGTCGCGCAGAACCTGGACCACCTCCGCCTTGTCCGCCACTGGATCGAAATGCGTCTTCACCGCCTCTGGGCGCGTGGTCACCTGACTGAGCGTCAGCGCGGTCGCGAACAGCTTGATCAGGATGATGTTCATCGAGCGAAAGTCACCAAAATCCCGGACGCGTCACAGTGCGCACGGCAAGCCCGGCAGCCGCAACGCGCATAGGCGAAGAAGGGATGCATAAGGCGGCTGATTTAAGGACGAGCGACGGTGCAGCTACTTGTTGCGCCCCAGCAGCACCAACCAGCCGATCCCGATCACGCAGACCATCATGCCGACCGTGATGAAGGCCGGAGTGCCAAGGTCCATGAAGCGGGGCGCGAGCTGCGTCGCGAAAGCGGCCACGATCAGGGCCACCGCGACACGGGCAGCGGCGCGCTCGATGCCGCGGGTGAGCTTGTCGATGCCCTTCACCTCGATCTCAACGGTGACACGGCCCTGCTTGAGGCGCACCAGCATGAGATGAATGAGGGTGGGAAGTTCGGAGGCTGCGCCGAAGAGGCCCGCCCCCACCGCCTCGACCTTGCGGGAAATCCCCTTGATCGAGAACTGGGACGCGAGTTTGCTCTTCACCGTGGGGCCGGCGGCGGTGAACAGGTCGAATTTCGGGTCGAGATGACGCATCACGCCGTCCGCGGTGACCAAGCCTTTGAACAGGATCGCGAGGTCGGTCGGCATGGCGAGGTCGTTCTCGCGTGCCATGGTCATGAAATCGGTGAGGAGATCGCCGAAATTCAGTACCGACCCGGCATGGCGGTTGATGAAGGCCTGCGACGAGGCCTCAAGCTTGGTGAGGTCGGGATTGCTCGATCCGGTCCAGTCGAGGAGCACGGCCATCAGCCCGTCGGAATCCTCCTTGAGCATCGCACCGATCAGCATCAGGAGTTGGGTCCGGCGACGTTCCGACAATCGGCCTATGATGCCGAAATCGATGAAGCCGATCCGGTTGCCGGGCATCACCAGCATGTTGCCCGGATGCGGATCGGCGTGGAACACGCCCTCGATCAGCGCCATGTTGAGGAAGGCGTCGGTGCCTTTCTGGGCGACCTTGACCTTGTCGATCCCCGCCGCATCGAGGCGGACATGATCGTTGGGCGGAATGCCGTGGATGAATTCCTGGACGAGCACGCGCTCCGACGTCCATTCCCAATGGATCTTCGGGATGACGATGTCGTCCCGGTCGGCGAAGATCGCCGCGATGGTCTCGCAATTGCGCGCCTCGTTGACGAGGTCGAGTTCGCCGTAGAGGCCGCCGGCGAGGTGGCGCATCTGCTCGTGGGGCTGGTAGCGACCGAATTCCGGCCATTCCTCCACCACGATGCGGGTCGCATGCGCGAGAAGTCGGAGATCCGCTTCGATGATCTTGCGCAGGCCCGGGCGCAGGACCTTCACGACGACCTCCTCGCCCGACATCAGCCGGGCCCGGTAGACCTGGGCGATAGAGGCCGCAGCGAGCGGGACGGTGTCGAACTCGGCGAAGATGTCGGAGGGCGCGGCACCGAGATCGGCCTCGAGCTGCGGCCGGATCTTCTCCCACGAGATCGGCCGGACCTGGCTGTGGAGCTTCTCCAACTCCTCCGTCCATTCCGGCGTCAGCAGGTCAGGACGGCTTGCCAGGATCTGGCCGAGTTTGATGAAGGTCGGCCCCAAGGCCTCGATTGCCCGACGCACGCGCTGCGGTTGGGACAGGCGCGTGACGTCTACCTGCGGCGTCCGGCGCTTGGCCAGCCGCGCCACATGGGCGATGCCGAGGCGCTCCACCACCTTGGTGACGCCATAGCCGATCAGGACTGCGGCAATCTCACCGAGGCGTTGCCGGTCGCGGGCAGCGACGAAGGCGGTTTTCAGCATGTGCGCAAGGGACTGCCCCGGCTGGCGTGAGGATGGCCGCGTCGAACTTTCAGGCCGGGCGGCCTGTCCGGACCGTGCCGGTGTCCAGATAGTTCGCGTCTACGTAGTCGGCGAGGCCGAAATTTGGCGGGATCGACGGTAACTGCAGGGATTAGCCCCACCACGCTCGCCGCGCTACAACCGTTTCCATCCCGGCGTCCGATGGGCGCCGTGAAAGCGACCCGTTCGGAATTGCACATGATCCTCGCGTCGTGACGATCGCCGCTCGCCAAAATGGTCTAGACAGGCGGCAGACATGGGACGCCGCCTCGATCGCGGTCATCCGCATTCGGGTAGGCGTCCTCCACAAACGAAACGTCATGGAAACGGAGAGACGGCCCCGATGGCAGGTACGCCCCGCGCAGGAATCATTCCGGTCACGCCCTTCCAGCAGAACTGCACCCTGATCTGGTCCGACGAGACCAAAGTCGGTGCCGTGGTCGATCCCGGTGGTGACCTCGACCGGATCGAAGCCGCGATCCGCGATCAGGGCATCACCATCGAGAAGATTCTGCTGACACACGGCCATATCGACCATGCCGGCGGCGCCGATGAGTTGCGCGAACGGCTCGGCGTCCCGATCGAGGGTCCGCACGAAGCCGACCGCTACCTCCTCGATTCATTGCCGGAGACAGGTGCGAATTATGGCCTCGAAGGCGCCCGGGCCGTGACGCCGGACCGCTGGCTCGCCGAGGGCGACAGCGTCAGTGTGGGCGACCTCGCCTTCGACATCCTGCACGCTCCAGGCCACTCCCCCGGCAGCGTCGTGTTCGTGAGCCGCGACGCGCGCTTCGCCCTGGTGGGAGACGTGGTCTTCAAGGGCTCCGTCGGCCGCACCGACCTGCCCGGCGGGAATCACGACCAACTCATCCGCGCCATCAAGGAGAAGGTCCTGCCGCTCGGCGACGACATCGCCTTCATCCCTGGCCACGGCCCTACGAGCACGCTGGGCGAGGAGCGGATGACCAACCCGTTCCTGCAGGAATAGGCAATCCGTGGGAAAGGCTCGGCAGGGCATTCAGGCGCGTCGATCGGATTTGCCCGATTGAGGCGTGGGTAGCCGGCTCCTTCGAGGAGCGGAAACCGTGCATTCCCAAGGCGCAAAGCCTATATACGGCTCACAAGACGAATCGCAGGCGCGCCCGAGGTTCGGGCCGGGGCATCAAGACCAGGCAAAGACCCGCCTGCCCGAGGAACTTCATGTCCGACATGACCGACGACGACACCTCCCGCAACTTGGCGGCTACGGCTTATGGCGCGGAATCCATCCGCGT
The DNA here is from genome assembly GCF_042679825.1 of Methylobacterium marchantiae. Taxonomy (NCBI): domain Bacteria; kingdom Pseudomonadati; phylum Pseudomonadota; class Alphaproteobacteria; order Hyphomicrobiales; family Methylobacteriaceae; genus Methylobacterium; species Methylobacterium marchantiae. Next base: position 28,723 of record NZ_JBHTND010000012.1, read on the forward strand.
GCTCAAGGGTTTGGACGCCGTTCGCAAACGGCCCGGCATGTATATCGGTGATACCGATGACGGTTCGGGCCTGCACCACATGGTCTACGAGGTGGTGGACAACGCCATCGACGAGGCGTTGGCCGGCCATGCCGACGTCGTGACGGTGATGTTGAACGCCGATGGCTCGGTGACGGTGTCCGATAACGGGCGCGGCATCCCCACCGACATCCACAAGGAGGAGGGGGTCTCGGCGGCAGAGGTCATCATGACCCAGCTCCATGCCGGAGGTAAGTTCGACCAGAACTCCTACAAGGTCTCCGGCGGCCTGCACGGCGTCGGCGTCTCCGTCGTCAATGCCCTGTCGCAATGGCTCCGGCTCCGCATCTGGCGCGGCGGCAAGGAGCACGCCATGGAGTTCCGCCACGGCGATGCTGTTTCCCCGCTGGTGATCGTCGGAGACGGCAACGGCCGGCGCGGGACGGAAGTGTCGTTCCTGCCCTCGACCGACACCTTCACGATGATCGAGTTCGACTACGCGACGTTGGAGAAGCGCTTGCGCGAGCTCGCCTTCCTCAATTCGGGCGTGCGCATCGTGCTCACCGATGCGCGCCATGCCGAGCACAAGCGCGAGGAGCTGTTCTACGAGGGCGGCATCGAAGCATTCGTGCGCTATCTCGACCGCTCGCGCAAACCCATCGAGGGCATGACGAAGCCGGTCTTCGTGCGGGCCGAGCGCGACAACATTCGCGTCGAGGTGGCGTTGTGGTGGAACGACTCGTTCAACGAGACCGTGCTGCCCTTCACCAACAATATCCCGCAGCGCGACGGCGGCACCCATATGGCAGGCTTTCGCGCCGCCATGACCCGGCAGATCACCGGCTATGCCGAATCCACCGGTATCACCAAGCGTGAGAAGATCACCCTCACCGGCGAGGATTGCCGCGAGGGCCTCACCGCCGTGATCTCGGTTCAGGTACCGGACCCGAAGTTCTCGTCGCAGACGAAGGACAAGCTCGTCTCTTCCGAGGTACGCCCGGCCGTCGAGAACGTCCTCAACGAGGGTCTCTCCAACTGGCTCGAGGAGAATCCGTCCCAGGCCAAATCCGTGATGGGCAAGGTCATCCTGGCGGCTTCCGCCCGTGAAGCCGCGCGCAAGGCTCGCGAGACCGTGACCCGCAAGGGCGTCCTCGACATCGCGTCCCTGCCCGGCAAGCTCGCCGATTGCCAGGAGCGCGATCCGTCGAAATGCGAGATCCTGCTGGTGGAGGGCGATTCCGCTGGCGGATCGGCGAAACAGGGCCGCGACCGCCATTTTCAGGCCGTCCTTCCGCTGCGCGGCAAGATCCTCAACGTCGAGCGCGTGCGTGCAGACCGGATGCTGTCCTCGGCAGAGATCGGCACGCTGATCACGGCGCTAGGCGCCGGCATCGGCCGGTCGTCCACCGACCGGGAGGGCTTCAATCCTGACAAGCTGCGCTATCATCGCATCATCATCATGACCGATGCGGACGTGGACGGTTCGCATATCCGAACCCTGCTGCTGACCTTCTTCTTTCGGCAGATGCCGGAGCTGATCGAGCGCGGCTATGTCTACATCGCCCAGCCTCCGCTCTATAAGGCCGCCAAGGGCAAGACCGCGATCTACCTCAAGGACGAGCGGGCCTTGGAGGATTACCTCATCGATGCCGGCGTAGACGGGGCGGTGCTGCGGCTCGCCTCAGGCGCGGAATTCGGCGGCCCGCAGTTGAAAGTGCTGGTTGAGGAGGCGCGTCAGTTCCGTGGCCTGATGCAGGCGCTTCATACCCGCTACGACCGCGCCATCGTGGAACAGGCGATGATCGCCGGTGCCTTCCGCACCAACGTGGACGAGAACCAGGCCGAGGCCGAGAGGCTCGTGGCCGACGTCGCTCGGCGCATGGACGTCATCGCCGACGATATCGAGCGAGGCTGGGAAGGCTCTGTGAGCGAAGGCGGGTACGTTCTCAGCCGCACCCTGCGCGGCGTGCGCCAGGTTTCGACGCTCGACGCCTCGCTCATCGTCTCCCAGGAGGCACGGCGCCTCGCCGACCGGGCCGAGGCTCTGCGGGATATCTATGGAGAGCCGGTCACCTATGCTCGCAAGGGCGAGGAGACCGTGCTGCACGGACCGGTCGGCCTGTTCGAGGCGGTGATGGCCTTCGGCCGCAAGGGTCTCCAGCTCCAGCGCTACAAGGGCCTCGGCGAGATGAACCCGCAGCAGCTTTGGGAAACGACTCTCGATAGCGAGGTCCGTTCGCTCCTCCAGGTGCGGATCAAGGACACCCAGGACGCCGACGACCTGTTCGTGAAGCTGATGGGCGACGTCGTCGAGCCGCGCCGCGAGTTCATCCAGGAGAACGCGCTCAGCGTGGCCAATCTCGACGTCTGAACCGACACGGCCGGGAGGGTCGATATGAGCAACGTCATCCGACCCACTTTCGGTCAGCCGCGCCGGCCGGGACCAGTCGACGATGACCGGGTCGAGGTGACGACCCAGCGCGTCTACGGCGAGGCCGGCGACCACCGTGTCTGCCTAGTGCGCGATGACGACGCTCCCGAGGGTGAGGTCTACAAGGTCGTAGTCGGACGCCTAACGGGACAGGAGGTCAGCACCGTGGCGATCCTGCCCGCCACGATCGAAGGCGAGATCGATGCCGAAATGGTCGCGCTCGCGATCTTGCGCACCCTGAGCCTGATCGAGGAAGACGGCGAAGCTCCGGGCATCGCCTGAGAGAGCGCCCAGGCTCCGCCTTTCTGCGCGCTTCCATCGCATCCTTCCACGACGACGCTTGCCCGCGTCGATGCGTTGACGGGCAAGCGGCCTGTAACCACAGGCCGCTTGCAGGCGAATGGACGGTATCGTCCCGCGTGCCATCGAAGGAAGCGCCATGAACCGCCGCCAGACCCTCGTCGCTGGGGCTTCAGCCGCCGCGATCCTCACATCGTTCCGGTTGATCGGCCTTTCGCAGGCCGAGGCCTTCGAGGTTGTAAAGTCGGATGCCGAGTGGAAGCGGCGCTTGAGTTCCGCCGAATATGCCATCCTGCGCGGGCACGGCACGGAGCGCGCCGGGTCGAGTCCTCTCAACGCAGAGAAGAGGGTCGGACAGTTTGCCTGTGCCGGCTGCGACCTGCCTCTGTTCTCATCGGACACGAAATTCGAGAGCGGTACCGGCTGGCCGAGCTTCTGGGCACCGCTGAACCGTGCCGTCGGCACCGATACGGATCGCAGCTACGGAATGAGCCGCACGGAAGTGCATTGTCGCCGATGCGGCGGCCATCTCGGTCACCTCTTCGACGACGGACCGAAGCCTACGGGTCAGCGCTATTGCATGAACGGGGCAGCCCTCCGCTTCATCCCAGCGTGATGTCCACTGACCGGCGGAGTCCAGTTCGATCGCAAGACTTGGGACTGGAAGATCAGAAGGATTTCACGATGCTCAAGCGTTCATCCGCCTCGTTCCGCGCATTCTGGCCCATCGCCCTTTTGGCGACGGCGGGGCTCGGCATGCTCGCAGCCCTGGCGGGGTTCGGTGGCAGAGCCTTCGCCGAGGAGCCCGGGCGACGCCTACCCGATGCGGCCGTAACGCTGAAGGAAAAGAGCGGCCTTCGAACAGCGGTGTTCGCGGGCGGTTGCTTCTGGGGCGTGCAGGGCGTGTTTCAACATGTGCGTGGAGTGACCGAGGCCCTATCCGGCTATGCCGGAGGCTCACGGGACACCGCGAGCTATCAGGCCGTCGGATCCGGCCGGACGGGCCATGCAGAAGCCGTGCGCATCACCTACGATCCATCGCTCATCCGCTACGACGAATTGCTGACGATTTTCTTCTCCGTCGCACTCGACCCAACCCAAGTGAACCGTCAGGGCCCGGACAGCGGCACGCAATACCGCTCAGCGATCTTCGTCAGCGATGCCGAGCAGGCCCGTGTCGCCAGAGCTTATGTCGCGCAACTCAATGTGGCGCAGGCCTATGCCAAACCGATCGCCACCAAGGTCGAGTGTGGCGCATTCTATCCGGCGGAAGCCTATCATCAGGACTTCATGGCCCGAAACCCGCGCCATTCTTACATCGTGGCCAACGATGCGCCGAAGCTGCGCGATCTGCAGCGCTACTTCCCCGAACGGACCAATGCCGAGCCGATCCTCGTCGGCGCGCAGCCGCCGGCATGATGCAGCTCCAGCGAATGCTCTGAGACCGATCGGCCCGCGCCTCGGCAAAGTGTGGATCGGGAAAGACGATTTCGTCCATGAGCCATTTCCGGGCTGCGTGTCTCCCTTCCAGTCGAGACGAGCTCCCTGCGCCCATTGGAGAACCCTTGACCATACACTAGAGTTATTCTAATTAGGAACTACGCGGATGGCGCGGCGGATATCGACCCTGCGATCGACCGAGAGACATTGGAGAGTCACATGGCACACAGCACCAGCGCGGCCTGCGAAAGCTGCCGCTTCTTCGACGATATCAACGGCGGTCAATCTGCCGGCGATGAAGGCCTTTGCCGCTACAATCCGCCGGTGAGCCAGCCCGAGCCGAAGTCGCCTGGCCTATGGCCGGTTGTGGCGTCCAAGGATTGGTGCGGCCATTTCACGTCCGAGATGACGGCCGCCGAATGAGGAAGCGCTTCTAGCGGATGACGAGATTTGGGTCGGTGCATGAGCACCGGCCCTTTTTCATGCGCCGTCCATGGAGACGCCGCTTGCCAACGCTCACGAAGAATTCTCTCGCGACCCCTCCGAAATCCGTTAGGACGCGGCGAGCCGGTCATGATCCGGTCACCTTCGCGTCCGAAGGCGGGGCCTTCATGACGGGCGGCTCCTACCACCGCGTCCTGAGCCATGCGGTGCTGACGGCACGGGACGGGCGGTTGCGTTTCGGGGCGGTGTAAGGATTTTTCTGAATGACGTATCGACCCATTTCGGCGATGGCCGGGCGGCTCCTGGCGCCGATCGCCGGGATCGCGCTCAGCGTGGTGTCTGGCCTCGCCGTAGCTGCTCCCAACGATCCGACAGGCACTTTCCTCACGGAGGACGGACGAGCTCGGGTGCGTGTGGAGAAGTGCGGCCCGCAGAACAATCACGTCTGCGGCTACGTCGTCTGGTTGAAAGTGCCGCTCAACGATAAGGGTCAGCCCCGGGTCGACTTCAAGAATCCCGACCCGAAAAAGCAGGCTCGTCCTTCGCTCGGCCACCAGCTCATCATGGGCATCAAGCCGAACGCCGACAATCATTACGAAGGCAAGATCTACAACGCCGAGGATGGGTCGTTCTACGATGTGACGATCTGGAGCGAGCAGCCGGGCCAGCTCACTGTGCGCGGCTGCATGCTGCGCTTCATGTGCATGTCGCAGGCCTGGACCAAAGTCACCGATACCGTACCGGGGCAGATCACCGGTCCGACCAACGGCCCGGGCGGCCCTCGCTCCGACCCGGAATGGGCGCCCAAGACCTCTCCGGCTTCGTCGGCCGCAGGGTCGACTGGCACCGCTCCGGCCACCGCCGCGAAGCCGGCAGCCACGGCACCGAAGCCGGCGGCCAAGCCCGCCGAGTAGGGCCTAAGGTTTCCAAGCCCCCGGAGTCCCGATCATGACGGCATCGTCCCGGTCCCGAAACCCGGTCCGATGCCGGTGCTCACCAGACTTTCAGTCGACCAGGGCAGCGTAGGTCAGCACCCTCAATTCCCGTCTGATCGGCAAGGCCGAGGACGGGATGAGCTGGGCGAGCATCACCACCGCGAGATCCTCCGCAGGATCGATCCAAAACGACGTGCTGGCGAGACCACCCCAGGCCACCTCGCCCGGCGTGCCGACGATCTGCGCCCGCGACGGGTCGATCATGACCGAGAATCCGAGCCCGAAACCGATCCCGGTATAGGTGGATTCCGAGAACCGCGGCTGTCCCATTGAAGCGAGGTCGCCGCCGAGATGGTTCATCAGCATCAGTTCGATGGTCTTGCGACCGAGGAGTCGCACGTTGTCCAGGGCACCGCCCCCGAGGATGAACCGACAGAAACGCATGTAGTCGGGGGCCGTGGAAACGAGGCCGCCTCCACCCGACGGTACCGCCGGCTTGGTCGTGAAACGGCTTCCCACCGCATCGTCGTAGAGTTTGAGGCTCCGGTCGCGGAACAGGCTGTAATTGGCGGCGAGCCGGGAGACCTTGTCTGCCGGCACGTAGAAGTCAGTGTCGACCATACCGAGGGGGTCGATCACTCTGGTCTTCAGGAAATCGGCGAAATCCTGGCCCGAGATCATCGCGACGAGATGGCCGAGCAGATCGGTGGCGACGCTGTAGTTCCATTCCGCGCCGGGTTGGGCGAGGAGCGGTTGCTTGGCCAGCCGCGCCACGACCTCTGCGAGGCTCGCATCCTGTGCCTCGCCGAAATCCACACCGTTCTGCCGGTAGAGCGCGTCGACCAAGGTCGCCTCCATGAACCCGTAGGTCAGGCCCGCAGTATGGGTGAGGAGGTCGCGGATGATGATCGGGCGCAGGGCCGGCTCGGTCTCGGCCTTGACCCGGTTGCCACCGGTGAAGACCCGCATGTCGGCGAATTCGGGAAGGAAGCGGGTGATCGGATCATCGAGCTGGAAGCGCCCCTCCTCATAGAGCATCATCACCGCCACCGAGGTCAGCGGCTTCGTCATCGAATAGATTCGCGTGATCGTATCGGCCGTGAACGGGGTCTCGCGAGCGATGTCGGCAAGTCCATGAGCGCGGAAGAACGCGGTCTCACCGCGCCGCGACAGCATGACCGACAGGCCGGCGAGCTTGCCTTCGGCCACGAGCCGTCGCATCCAGCCATCGACCCGCTCCAGCCTCTCGGGACAGAGGCCGAGCGCCCTGGGGTCGGTCACCGGGATGTCCTGCATGCGATCCGCTCCGTCCTCGCCGCGTCATGCGGCCTTGCCTCGTCACGTGTCCCTAGGCCATTAGCGTCGTCAGCGGTCACCGCCAAATGGGGCATTCACCATCCCATGGTGCCGGGTCCGCCCTTGAATGGGCCGACGATTTCCGGCGTGATCCAGCCGCCGTAGAATCCGCCGGGCTGCGGCTCCGCTTTCACATCGCCGACGAAGCAGGCCTCCATCGCTCCTGCGTAGAAGGCGAGAAAGCCCGCAATCGCTTGGAAGTCCTGCGTCGGCCTTGGATAGGCCCAGGCCGCACCTTCGACTCGAAGCCCTCCCACCTGCAGATCGTGCAGAACCGCGCGCCCTTTCCATTCGCACATGCCCGCCATCCTCGCCGGTCCAAGAGCTCCGTCGGCGACGTCGCCGGGCGGGAAGTAATAGGTCGGCGGATGGCTCGTCTCGAGCACGCGATAGCCCGACACGGTGTCGGCGATGATCGTGCCTGCGAAGATCACGCGCAGGCGCGCCGCCACACGCTCCAAGCGCGGCGGGCGCGGGTAGTCCCAGACACTTTCCTGGTCCGGGCCATGGGGGAGGGGTCTCGGATGCATCGGCGTGGTCCTCGGTCTCGGGCAAATCGAGGTTTTAGGTAGGGCGGCGTTTGCCCGTGGCGCGTGCCATGCTAGCCCCGCCCGCGATACCGCTGAGGGAACCCTGCCTGTGACGGATTTCGCTCTCTTCCTCGACTTCGACGGCACGCTCGTCGAGATCGCTCCACGACCGGATCAGGTCGTGGTCGCTCCAGAACTCGCGCCGGCGCTGCTGCGGCTGCGGGATCGGCTCGGCGGTGCCCTCGCCATCGTCACCGGACGCCCGATCGCGGTGATCGACGATTTCCTCTCACCCGCAAAGTTCGATGTCGCCGGCCTTCATGGAGTCGAACGGCGAGTCGACGGTGTCGTGTCTGGAGGTAGTGCCGAGGACCATCCCGCCCTGCGCGCCCGAATCGCGGGTTTGCACGAGGCGGTGCGAGATCTCGGCTCCGTGCTCATCGAGGACAAGGGTGCTTCGGTCGCGGTCCATTGGCGCCTCGCCACCCCCTCCGATGCCGCGAAGGCCGAAACGGCCGTGAAAGCGGCTGCCGCCGATCTCGGCGACGCCTACCGCCTCCAGTTGGGCAAGGCCGTGGGCGAGATCGTGCCCGCATCCGCCACGAAGGGCCACGCCATCCGCGCCCTGGCCGAAGCGACGCCCTATGCCGGTCGCCGCGCAATTTTTCTCGGCGACGACCTCACCGACGAGAAGGCGTTCGCCGTGGTCAACGAAGTGGGCGGGATCAGCGTCCGCATCGGTGGCAGCGACACCATCGCCACGCGGCGCCTTACCGATCCAGAGGCCGTCCGCGCGCTGATCTACGCCTGGGCCGATGGTAAGCCGATAGACGCGGACGCCCTGCCGCCCGCCTGACGACGCGATCGGCATCGGCTGCGGCTGCGTCGCCGAGCCGGTGCCGTAGACTTCACCGTGAAGCCCCGCGAACCGGCGGGATCACCGATACCGGCTTCCAGCGCGAAGGAGCATTGTCCGCATGTTCGAATTTCCGGTCCTCGTCGGTGATGTCGGCGGCACCAATGCTCGCTTCGCACTCGTGGCTGAAGCCGGTGCCGAAGCGAAGATCCTCGGCCATGTCCAGACGAAGGCTTTTCCCGATCCGAGCGCGGCGATCAGGTCCGCTCTCGAAAAGCATGACGGGCCCGCCCCACGTTCAGGGATCCTTGCGGTGGCGGCTCGGATCGACGGGCCAGCCGTCCGCCTCACCAATGCCGATTGGGTGATCGAAGGCGAGCGGATCGGACGGGATTTCGGCCTGTCGCGCTCGGTGGTCGTCAACGACTACGTGCCCGTCGCCGCCGGCGCCGTGGACATCGCCCCGACCGACCTGACACCCGTCGGCCCTCGTCGCGACGGCGGCCTCAAGGGCGATCAGGGAACCCGGCTGGTGCTGGGTCCGGGCACGGGGTTCGGGGCGGCGGCCGTCGTTCCCTACGCGGATCGGCTCGCCATCGTGTCCACCGAGGCGGGCCACGTCGATTTTGGCCCTACCGATGCGGACGAGCAAGCCGTCTGGCGGCATGTCGAGCGCATCGAAGGACGGGTCACCGTGGAGGCGCTGCTGTCTGGGCCCGGGCTTGCCCGACTCTACAAGGCCGTTCATCTCGCAAGAACTGGACGAGAAGCAGCCGATGCAGAGCCCGCCAAGGTGACCAGCACGGGTGTCGACGGCAGCGATCCATATGCGGTCGAAGCCGTCGCCCTGTTCGCCAAGCTCCTCGGCCGGGTCTGCGGCGATCTCGCCTTGACCTTCCTCGCCACGGGCGGAGTCTATATCGGCGGCGGTATAGCCCCGCGCATCCTGCCGGTGTTGGAGAAGGGCGGCTTCCGCAAGGCCTTCGAATCCAAGCCGCCCTTCGTCACCCAGATGGAAGCGATCCCCACTGCGGTGATCTCGGTCCAGGACCCTGCATTTTCAGGCCTCGCTGCCCTGGCGAACCGGCCCGAAGTGTTCGTCTATCACGGCCAAGTCTGGACCAGGGAGTGAGAGAAGCGGCTCATTCGTCCGAGTCGTTGTCGACGTTCTGTTCGACCTCGTCGTAGGTGTAGCCTTCGAGCCAGTCGGCACTGTTCTGCGAACCGGCGGGATAGGGATTGGCCGCATCCGGCTGGCCGGCGACCTTGGCGGCCTTCCCTTCTTCCATGACGGTCTTCGAAACGTAGCCCATCGGTTTCCTCCACCTGCTCGGCCGAAGCGCGACCGTCAATGGAGAACAAGAGCGAGCCGGTGGGATTTCAAGGCCGCCGCCCCATCTCGTCCCACTGCGGAGCCGGCGGCTTGTTCAGCCAACGGACGGCTCGGTCAGATTCCGTCCCCGGCCACTTCCCGTGCCACGGCCCTCCGGCCGATGTCGCGACGGCAGAAGCCTTCCGGCCAGTCGATCCGGGCAACTGCGGCATAGGCCCGGGCCTGGGCTTCCATCATGCTGTCGCCCGTGGCCGTCACCGCGAGCACGCGGCCGCCATCGGCGACGATTCGGCCGTTTTCCTCCCGCGTACCGGCTTGGAATACGATGACCTCGTCACTGGCGCCGGCCTCGGCGATGCCGCGGATGGTGGAGCCACGCATCACCGCGCCGGGATAGCCGGCCGCCGCCATCACCACGGTGAGCGCGGCACGGTGAGTGTCGAACTGCAATGCGATGCCCGTCACGTCGCCCTCGCAGGCGGCGAGCAGGGCGGGTACAAGATCGGAAGCGAGGCGTGGCATCAGCACCTGCGCCTCGGGATCGCCGAAACGGGTGTTGTACTCGATGAGCTTGGGGCCGTCGGCCGTCAGCATCAGACCGGCATAGAGAATTCCGGCAAAGGGCGTTCCACGCGCCTGCATCCCAGCCAAAGTCGGGGCGATGATCGTCTCCATCACCTCCTGTTCGAGGGCGGGGGTGAGGATGGTGGCGGGAGAATAGGCGCCCATTCCTCCGGTATTGGGCCCGCGGTCGCCGTCGAAGACGCGCTTGTGGTCCTGTGCCGTCCCGATCGGCACGGCATTGGTGCCATCGCAGAGGGCAAAGAAGCTCGCCTCCTCACCGAACAGGCATTCCTCGATAACGATCTCCGCACCAGGGTCGGCCAGCATGGTGCGGACGGCGCTCTCCGCCTGCTCAAGGGTTTCCGCGACGACGACGCCCTTGCCGGCCGCGAGGCCATCGGCCTTCACCACGATCGGCGCGCCGGATTTCGCTAGGTAGGCGAGGGCAGCGTCCCGTTCGGTGAAGCGGGCGAAGGCGGCGGTGGGTATGCTGTGATCGGCGCAGAGGTCCTTTGTGAAACCCTTCGAGCCTTCGAGCTGGGCTGCGGCCTTCGTCGGTCCGAAGACGCGGATGCCCGCAGCCTGAAGATCGTCCACGAGGCCAGCCACCAGGGGCGCCTCCGGCCCGACCACGACGAGGCCGATCCCGTTGGTCTCGCAGAACGACTTCACCGCACCGTGGTCAGCGACAGCAAGTTCGGGATGGTTCTCTCCGTACTCGGCCGTACCGGGATTGCCCGGCGCCGTGAAAAGCTGGGTGCAGAGGGGGCTCTTGGCGATGGCGTAGGCCAGAGCATGTTCGCGTCCGCCAGAGCCGATGAGAAGAATGTTCATGAGTTATGCTTCGAAGGGCAAGGAGGCGTGCCGGAATGCAAGGACCGCAGGGAGAAAGACCGGCGCGGCATTCCGGATCATAGCATCGACTGTGCTCCCGAGCGCCGGGCGGCCGACATCCCCGCACAGGGTTTTCCCTAAAAGCGCAGGGATGAAAAGTCTTCCATCCGATCCTCGTCCGCTGGTGCTCTGAACCGAAGATCGGGTCCGTCCGCGAAAATCGTTCTTGAGCCGCCGGAGAACAACGATATCGCAGGAACGATGGAGGCACCCGGAGAGTTGAACTGCGTCATGCCAGGATGTCGCCACTCCGCTGCCCCGCCAATGACCCCACGACCGGGGTCGGGAGTGCGTTTGTCGCATTACGTGCTCAATGGGCGTCCCGCGGTGAAGCCGGTCAACGACAACCGCCCGCCCTACCTGCCCGCCTTCTGGCCCTGGGCACTCGCGATCGGTGTTGCGCCGGTCCTTTCGGCTATGATGCTGCTCGCCCTGCTATTTTGACGAACGTGTGCGGGCTTTACCCACGCTGCCTCCCGGCCTAGCGTCCGCCGCGACATGGCCCTTGTTCCTCCTCCCAGTTCAGCTCCCACCACCATCTCCAATGCTCCGGAATGGTCGGTGGGCGATCTCGCCAATGCCCTGAAACGTACACTCGAAGACGCGTTCGGGCATGTTCGCCTGCGCGGCGAGATTTCCGGCTATCGCGGCCAGCACGGCTCCGGGCATGCCTATTTTTCGCTGAAGGACGGGACCGCTCGTATCGATGCGGTGGTCTGGAAGGGCACGTTCAACCGGTTGCGCCAGCGGCCGCAGGAGGGGCTTGAGGTCGTCGCCACCGGCCGCATCACTACCTTCGCCGGCAAGTCCTCTTACCAGATCGTCGTCGAGACCCTGGAGCCCGCTGGGGTCGGCGCCTGGATGGCGCTGCTGGAGGAGCGCAAGCGGGTCCTCTCGGCGGAAGGCCTGTTCGCTGCCGAGCGAAAGCGCGCCATTCCCTATTTGCCTCGCGTCGTCGGCGTCGTGACGTCGCCCACCGGGGCCGTCATCCGGGACATCCTTCACCGCCTGGAAGATCGGTTCCCAAGGCCGGTGCTGGTCTGGCCAGTGCGGGTTCAGGGCGAGGGAGCCGCGGAAGAAATCGCCGCCGCGATCCGCGGCTTCAATGCTCTTTCGCCGGGCGGTCCCATCACCCGGCCGGACGTGCTGATCGTGGCGCGGGGCGGCGGGTCGATCGAGGACCTGTGGGCGTTCAACGAGGAGATCGTAGTCCGTGCCGCCTCGGACAGCATGATCCCGCTGATCTCGGCGGTGGGCCACGAGACCGACACCACCCTCATCGACTTCGTCTCGGACCGTCGCGCGCCGACTCCGACGGGTGCCGCCGAGATGGCCGTCCCGGTGCGCGTCGATCTCGTCGCCGAAATCCGCGATCTCGGCCATCGGCAGTTCGAGGCGGTCCGACGCCGGCTCGACCGCGAAGGCTCGGATCTGCGCGCCCTCCTTCGCGCCATGCCGGGGGCGGATGCCTTTCTCGCGGCCAAGCGTCAGCGGCTCGATCTCGCCGAAGCCCGGCTCATGCCGGCCCTCGCCGGCAATGCCCGCGATCATCGGGCGCGGTTCGGTCGTCTGCTCGAGCGAATGGGGCGGCATCCACCAGAGTTGCGGCTGGCTAAAGCACGCGGTCGCCTTGCCCTCGTTGGCGACCGTCCCCGTTCGGCTCTTCAGAACTACGCGACGCGCAAGAGCGAGGCACTGGCTTATCTCGGCCGGCGTCTCACCGTCGCCCGTGAACAAACTCTCATTCACGCCCGCACGGAGACCGCCCGCCGGTACGAACGCCTGGGTGCCCTCGATACGCGGCTCGTCCAGGCGGCCCGTCGCCTGATCGAGCGGCGAAACGACAGGCTCGGCAATTTCGCGGCACTTCTCGGCTCGTTGAGTTATCGTGGGGTCCTCGCCCGCGGCTTCGCTCTGGTGCGCGACGAGGATGGAGCACCGATCCGCGCCGCTGCTTCGATGGCGCCGGGTCAGCGCCTCAGTCTCGAATTCGCGGACGGAACGCGTCTCGCTCGGACGGAGACCACGGATCCTCCGGCGCCCACCGGCGAGGGACCGTCGAAACGCAAGCGGCCAGCGCGCAAGCCTGTGGAGGCACCGCCTCAGCAATCCCTGTTCGAGCTGTGAGACCTGTCGCTGGCGCATGGCGTAGCTTTCAGGATTGGCGCGACGGATGCTTACCGACGCGCGGCATCTCGCTTCGCGTCGTGAACACCGCTAAAGCGCGGCGCCGAATATCGGTCCTGCAACCTCGATCGCGGCCCGTGCCAGCGGCCCACCGCCTGCCAAGGAGAGACGATGACCACCACGATCGACAGCGGACAGAAGCTGCACCTCGTCTTCGGCGGCGAACTCGAGAATCTCGACGGCGTCAACTTCCGCGATTTGAAGGGGCTCGACATCGTCGGAATCTTTCCAGACTATGCCTCTGCCCAGAGCGCCTGGAAATCCAAGGCGCAGGCGACCGTCGACAGCGCTCAGACACGCTACTTCATCGTCCATCTCCATCGCCTGCTGGAGCCGTGAGCTGTGCAGGGCCACCTCCAATCATAAGTGAAGGCATTGTGACGCCGGGTCGGGGGCTGTTAATGGATGCCGCGCCGAGGAGCGAGCATCCGGAGCGGCGCAGGAAACGTGAGATGAAGACGGCGGCATGAAGTCCTCGATCAAGATCATCGCTGGAAATGCCAGCCGTCCGCTGGCGGAGGCGATCTCCGCTTATCTCGAGCTTCCGCTGGCAAAATGCATGGTCCGGCGCTTCGCCGACATGGAAATCTTCGTCGAACTCCAAGAGAACGTCCGCGGCGAGGACGTGTTCATCGTCCAGTCGACCTCGTTCCCCGCTAACGATCACCTGATGGAATTGCTCATCATGATCGATGCGGCGCGGCGCTCCTCGGCGCGGCGCATCACGGCAGTGATCCCCTATTTCGGCTATGCCCGTCAGGATCGGCGCACATCGGGCCGCACGCCTATCTCGGCCAAGCTCGTTGCCAACCTGATCACCGAGGCCGGTGCAGACCGTGTGATGACCCTCGATCTCCATGCCGGACAGATCCAGGGCTTCTTCGACATTCCTACCGACAACCTCTTCGCTGCCCCGGTGATCGTGCGTGACATCAAGGAGCGCCTCGATCCGAAGGAATGGATGGTGGTCTCGCCCGACGTCGGCGGCGTGGTCCGCGCCCGCGCCATCGCCAAGCGCATCGACGCGACGCTGGCCATCGTCGACAAACGCCGCGAGCGCCCCGGCGAATCGGAGGTGATGAACATCATAGGCGAAGTCGAGGGTCGCTCCTGCATCCTCGTGGACGACATCGTCGATTCCGGCGGCACCCTGGTGAACGCGGCGGAAGCCCTTCTCAATGCCGGCGCCAAGGACGTCTCGGCCTACATCACCCACGGCGTGCTGTCGGGGGGCGCTGTCTCTCGCATCGCCGCCTCGCGGATGAAGGAGTTGGTGATCACGGATTCGATCCAGCCGACGCAGGCGGTCAAGCTCGCCCGCAACATCCGCGTCGCCACCATCGCTCCCCTGCTCGGAGAAGCCATCGGCCGGACCGCGACGGAATCGAGCGTGTCGAGCCTGTTCGTCTGACGATCGGCGCCGCGGATGTAGGGCGCCCCACCGCGCCGATACGTTGGGGCCGATCGTAGGGTGGATCCATGGCTCCATAGCAGAGTTTCGGATCGCGGAGGGAGATCGGGCGTATCCGGTCGTCCATCGGCGATGTGCCGACGTGAAGGCAATTGCGCGCCCTTCGAGCGCCGCCTATATACGCTGATCCCCTTTTGAGAGCGTGAGACGGGACTTCCGGATCGATTCATCCGGAGCCTGCGGACCGATGCCCGGCGCCGCCCGTTCCACTGCCAACGTCGGAGCCACAGAGCATGTCCCAAGGTCCGCTGATGCCGAAGGCGACCGCCGTCTGGCTGGTCGAGAACACCTCGCTCGCCTTCGAGCAGATCGCAGATTTCTGCAAGCTTCACCCTCTCGAGGTGAAGGGCATCGCCGACGGCGAGGTGGCGGCCGGCATCAAGGGGCTCGATCCGATCACCACCGGGCAGCTCACCCGCGACGAGATCGAGAAGGCGCAGAAGGCTCCCAACTACAAGCTCAAGGTCGCCGTGTCGAAGGTGAAACTGCCCGAGGTCAAGCGCACCACCAAGGGCCCGCGCTACACCCCGCTCTCGCGGCGCCAGGATCGTCCGAACGCGATCCTCTGGCTCCTGCGAAACCATCCCGAGTTGAAGGATGCGCAGGTCATCCGCCTCGTCGGGACCACAAAGTCGACGATCCAGCAGATCCGCGAGCGTACCCACTGGAACTCAGGCTCGTTGCAACCGATGGACCCGGTGACCCTCGGCCTCTGCACGCAGATCGACCTCGATTTCGAGGTGCAGCGCGCCGCCAAGGACCGCCCGGCGGTCTTGCCGACCGATGCCGGCGCGACCCTGCTGCCCACCGAAGTCTCCACGGCCGGCAATTTCGAGGAAGCCGACGCGCACCACCGGAACGAGCGCGACGAGAAGCTCAATGCGGATTCGGTCTTTGCCAAGCTCAAAGGCATGCGCAGCACCGAGGACGAAGACGAGGATTGAGTTTCGCCTCGGCTGTCTTTCGCTCCGCCCCGTGATTCTGAAGGCGTCGCGTGTGCGGCGCCTTTCTTGTCTTGGTGCGGTGCATGATCGCCAAGCATAAGAAAATGCGCAATATTGATGTCCCTCGATTGGCGAGGACACTTTTTCGGGGCGAATGATGGCCTCTCGCGACGCAGGACACGACGTGGCGGAATACGAGCCAGGCGGCTTTGGTTTCGAGTCCGAACTGCTGGCGTCCGATTCTCGCGTGGTTGCGACCGACACCGATTCCGACGGTCGAACGGTGGCGTCCGAGCCCGTGACACTGGCCGAATCGTTGATGAGCGAAGAGGGCTGGAGCCCGCTGAATTTCAGTGAGACGGGCCCGAACCCGCCCTATCTCCGCATCGGCGGAAAGCTCTGGATGACGCTCACGGAATACGAGCCGTGCTTCTCGTCCCACAGCCGTGATCGCATCCTGTTCCGCTCCAAGGTCTCGATGGCCGAGCACCTGCAGAAATACGATCAGATGATGATCGATCCGCTCGCCTTCGAGGAATGCTACGGTCCTGACCAGGGCACCGACGCGACGTTTCCCTTCGGAGCATGGCTGACGATCCGCAAGATCGGGTTTTCCGGGATAGAACTCTGGGACAAGCGGCGCGGCGACGTCATGCTGCCGCTGGAGCCGCTCTCCGTGGCCTCCGCGATCTGGCTCCGCCATGCCGACACACCGCGCTGGATGCTGACGTGATCGGCGCGCCTGCGGCCGCTGCAATGCATTCTGTTGCCGAAACAAGTGTGATCGGTTATGTGAGCCGCGTCCTCCAACTGGATCCGGCTGCGCGCGGGCGCTTCGTCCCGCCATCGGCCCGTTGGGGAATGGCCCTCGACCATCGTTTCAGATTGCGTCGGCCCTCCCAAAGGGGGGTGAGCCCGTCCGGTCCCCCAGAGGGATCCGCGGGCGACGATCGCCGAGGGTGCCCCGTCACACGAACCGCCGACGCCGGCCTCCATCGAGAGGCCTGTCAGGAGACAGAATGACCGCTGGTAACGCGCTGCAGCGTAACCCGAGCCGCGACGACTTCGCGGCTCTCCTCGAGGAGAGCTTCCTCGAGCACGAGATCACCGAAGGTTCCGTCGTCAAGGGTCGCGTCGTCGCGATCGAGAAGGACGTGGCCGTCATCGACATCGGCGCCAAGACGGAAGGCCGTGTCGCTCTCAAGGAATTCAACGGCCCCGGCCGCGAAGGCGAACTCGCCGTCGGCGACGAGGTTGAGGTCTATGTCGACCGCATCGAGAATGCGCTCGGCGAGGCCGTGATCTCGCGCGACAAGGCGCGCCGCGAGGAGAGCTGGGTCAAGCTCGAGAAGGCCTTCGAGGCCAACGAGCGCGTCACCGGCGCTATCTTCAATCAGGTCAAAGGCGGCTACACCGTCGACCTCGACGGCGCCGTGGCGTTCCTGCCGCGTTCCCAGGTCGACATCCGCCCCGTGCGCGACGTCACCCCGCTTCTCGGCACGCCCCAACCGTTCCAGATCCTCAAGATGGATCGCCGCCGCGGCAACATCGTCGTGTCGCGTCGTACTGTCCTCGAAGAGAGCCGCGCCGAGCAGCGCTCCGAGCTGGTGGCCAACCTCGAAGAGGGTCAGGTCATCGACGGCGTCGTCAAGAACATCACCGAATACGGTGCGTTCGTCGATCTCGGCGGCATCGACGGTCTGCTGCATGTCACCGACATGGCGTGGCGCCGCGTGAACCACCCGTCCGAGGTCGTGACCATCGGCCAGACGGTCAAGGTCAAGATTATCAAGATCAACCACGAGACCCACCGCATCTCGCTCGGCATCAAGCAGCTGCTCGCCGATCCGTGGGAGGGCATCGCTCAACGCTACCCGGTGGACGCCAAACTCAAGGGCCGTGTCACGAACATCACCGATTACGGCGCCTTCGTGGAGCTGGAGCCGGGCATCGAAGGCCTGATCCACGTCTCGGAGATGTCCTGGACCAAGAAGAACGTTCACCCCGGCAAGATCGTCTCCACCTCGCAGGAAGTGGAAGTGCAGATCCTTGAGGTTGATCCCGTCAAGCGCCGCATTTCGCTTGGTCTCAAGCAGACCCTCCAGAACCCCTGGGAGGCCTTCGCCGAGCAGCATCCTGTCGGGTCCGAGGTCGAGGGCGAGGTCAAGAACAAGACCGAGTTCGGCCTGTTCATCGGTCTCGACGGCGACGTCGACGGCATGGTCCACCTGTCGGATCTCGACTGGAACCGTCCCGGCGAGCAGGTGATCGAGGAGTTCAAGAAGGGCGATATGCTGCGCGCCCAGGTTCTCGACGTCGACGTCGAGAAGGAGCGCATCTCGCTCGGTGTGAAGCAGCTCGGCGGCGACCCCTTCACTGAGGCCGGCGAGTTCAAGAAGGGTCAGATCGTGACCTGCGAAGTGCTGGAAGTGAAGGATTCGGGCGTCGAAGTTAAAATCGTCGACACCGATCTCTCCACCTTCATCCGCCGGGCCGAGCTCGCCCGCGACCGTGGTGATCAGCGCCCCGAGCGCTTCGCCGCCGGTGAGAAGTTCGACGCCCGCGTGATCCAGTTCGATCGCAAGGCGCGTCGGGTTCAGCTCTCGATCAAGGCCCTGGAAATGGCCGAGGAAAAAGAGGCGATGGCCCAGTTCGGCTCCGCCGATTCCGGTGCCTCCCTCGGCGAGATCCTCGGCGCGGCCTTCAAGAAGGCTCGCACCAGCGACGACAAGGACGACGCGCAGGACTAAATCCGGCGCCGACGCAAAGATCGCCTGCTCTTCGGAGCCGGCGGTCTCGTCTCCCGAACGCCCGCGTGGGATCGCCTCCCGCGCGGGCGTTCTTCTGTCTCGACCATGCCGATAGCCGTCACAGTGGCGGCGATCGCTGCACCTCCTCCAGAAATCCGGCATTTGGGAAGGCGAGGGTTATGCGGGCTTCCCCGTGGGCGGCTCTTTCCTCGTCGACGAGAACGAGCAGTTGCAATTGCCGTCGCCTCCGCAAATCGACGTGAACGCATTGAGGCAGACATCGGCCAGCAACACCGTCCTCGACGAACCCCTTCCACGACCTCGTGCCCTGAACACACGAGATCGGATGCCGCACACGCCCATGTCGTCGACACGGCATCGGCGGCCGGTGCCCCAAGCCAGTCGACCGCTCCAATCCTTTGGAGATCTCTGAGTCCGCCTCATTGGGCTTCTTTTGCGTGACCATTCCGCGACGGTCTTCGATCTGCTCGGTGCGTCTCTCCCCGCTGCCTCGCTCCTACCCATGAATGACCTTTTGCAAGCCCTCTTGCCGGTCCGCCGCAGGGAGCGCTAGAACACGGCCCTGCTTTCGCGTCTCGGCGGCATCACCAATATCCCGACTGAAGGATGCGAGAGGTACCAAAGGCTTGGTGCAAACCGGCGTCTGGTATGGAACAACGCTCGAGTGGATGACCGACGCGCCATGCTTGCGCGTCGTCGAGCCCGAGAGCGAGCAACCGGCCGTAGAGGTCGGATCACAAGGGAGCGATACGATCGCATGGCCGCAGACGCCGAACTTTTGATCGATCGTCGGCGCTTGCGCCGCAAGCTCTCACTATGGCGCGTCGTCGGCATCGGCGGCCTGATCATTGCCGTCGGTGCTCTCGGCTACCGGGTACGCGGCGGCGAAGGCCTTGGTTTCCCGGCGATCAAACCGCAGATCGCACGCATTTCCATCGGCGGCTTCATTGCCGGCAGCGAATCGACCACCAAGCTGATCGAGCGTGTGCGCGATGCCAGCGCGGTCCAGGGCGTGATCGTCTCGATCTCGTCGCCCGGCGGCACCACCACGGGATCCGAAGAACTCTATCGCAACCTCCGTTCACTCGCCGAGAAGAAGCCGATGGTCGCCTTCGTCGATGGCACCGCAGCTTCGGGTGCCTACATCGCCGCCATCGCGGCCGACCACATCGTCGCGCGGGAGACAGCTCTCGTTGGTTCCATCGGTGTCCTGTTCCAGTATCCCGACCTGTCGGGCCTCCTCGACAAGGTCGGCGTGAAGGTCGAATCGGTGAAGTCGTCGCCGCTCAAGGCCGAACCGTCGGGCTTCACCCCGACCTCGCCGGAAGCGCGTGCCGCCTTGGCCTCCGTGGTCGGTGACACATACGCTTGGTTCAAGGGTCTGGTTTCCGAACGGCGCAAGATGAACGACAAGGAACTCGCCACCGTCTCAGACGGACGCGTGTTCAGCGGTCGCCAGAGCGTCCCGTTGAAGCTCGTGGACAGCGTCGGCGGCGAGCGGCAGGCGGTGGTCTGGCTCGAGACCGAGCGCAACGTCGCCAAGGGCCTGCCCGTGCGCGACTGGAAGCCGAAATCCGAGAGCGACTTCAAACTCTGGTCGGCGCTGGGAACCGGCGCGGACCTCATGGGCATGGGCGGCCTCGCCACCCGCCTGCGTCAGGTCGGCGACGAGACGGCGAGCATAGCGCAGGGAGGGTTACTTGCCCTATGGCGTCCTGCCTCGGCGGATGCGCCCTGAGGACGCTTCAATATCAGAACAGCATGGGTGCCCGGCCCGCATGATTCCAGGGAAGACCGCCGCATGATCAAATCGGAGCTCGTGCTCAGGATCTCAGAGCAGAACCCGCATCTCTACCAGCGCGACGTGGAAACACTCGTGAAAGCTATTCTCGACACGATCGCCGACGCGCTGTCCCGTGGCGACCGTGTTGAGTTACGGGGCTTCGGTGCCTTCTCGGTCAAGCGCCGCGAGGCGCGCCGCGGGCGCAACCCGCGCACCGGTGAAGCCGTTGCCGTCTCCGAGAAGGCCATCCCCGTGTTCAAGACGGGCAAGGAGATGCGCCAACGCCTTAACGAGGCCGGCATCGGCGAAGAGGAATCCGCCGAGCTATGAGCAGCCTCGCACCATCGACAGGAGTGTTCCGATGATCCGCTTCCTCAAGGGTTTGGTCCTTCTTCCTGTCGCGATCGTGGTGGTCGCCCTGGCGGTAGCCAATCGCGAAACGGTTCGCCTGTCCTTCGATCCGTTCTCCGTTGATACGCCGGCTTTCAGCCTGCCGTTGCCACTCTACGCCCTGATCTTCGCTTGCATCGCTATCGGCATCGTCTGCGGCGGTATCGGCAGCTGGCTCGGCCAGTCGGGCACGCGGCGGAAGAGCGCGGAGCGTCGCCGCGAAATCCGTCGCCTGGAGGGCGAGACCGAGCGCCTGAAATCCCATGTGGCGGCGAGTGATCCTGCACCGACGGAGCGCTATCACGGTCTCGACAGCCGTGTGGCGCTCCCGGCCCCGCGCTAGACGCGGCAACGACCATGCCTACGATCCGCATCAAGATTTGCGGGCTGAGCACGCCCGATACCCTCGATGCGGCCCTGTCGGCTGGTGCCGACCTCGTCGGCTTCGTGCACTTCCCGAAGAGCCCGCGCCATGTCGGCTTCGAGCAGGCGCGGCTCCTGTCGGAGCAGGCGAAGGGCAGGGCGGATCGAGTCGTTCTGCTCGTCGATCCCGACGATGCCCTGGTGAAGGCGGCCATCGAAGCGATCGATCCGGACTGGATCCAGCTTCATGGACGCGAAACGCCGGAGCGGGTCGCCATGATCCGCGACCTCGGTGGCAGACCTGTGATGAAGGCCCTCGGGATCGCTACGCATGCGGATCTCGCCGCCCTTGTCGACCATGTGACGGCCGACCGTATCCTCCTCGACGCCAAGCCGCCGTCCAGCGCGGACCTTCCCGGCGGTAACGGCCATGCCTTCGACTGGAATCTGCTTGCGGGAACGTACCTGCCACAAGGCACCATGCTGTCCGGCGGCCTTACCCCGGACAATGTCGGAGAGGCGCTGGCAATGACCCGCCTGCGCGCCATCGACGTCTCTTCGGGAGTGGAGACGAGCCCCGGAAGGAAAAGCGCGGAGCGCATCGCGGCCTTCATCGCAGCGATTAGGGCTGTCGAATCGAGCTTGATTTAATGATTCGACGTGTTGGCCGCATTGTAGCCGCCCCCCGTGCGGGTCTAGGCATTGGCTCAACCGCATGCCCAGGCCGAACGACACGTCGCCGGCCTCAAGACGCGAAGGACGACAGCCCGTGACCATCGCCCCCTCTCCGAACTCGTTCCGCAATGGACCGGACGAGCGCGGCCGCTTCGGTATTTTCGGCGGCCGCTTCGTCGCCGAGACGCTGATGCCGCTCATTCTCGAACTCGAGAAGGCCTATACGGACGCGAAGGCCGACCCGGCCTTCCAAGAGGAAATGAACGGCCATCTGACCCATTACGTCGGCCGGCCCAGTCCTCTCTACTATGCCGAGCGCATGACCGAGTACCTGCGCGCGAAGTCGGCTCCCGGTCACGGCGCGAAGGTGTTCTTCAAGCGTGAGGAGTTGAACCACACCGGCTCGCACAAGGTGAACAACGTGCTCGGCCAGATCATGCTGGCCCGCCGCATGGGTAAGCCTCGGATCATCGCCGAGACCGGAGCCGGCCAGCACGGTGTCGCCACCGCGACCCTCTGCGCCCGGTTCGGCCTGAAATGCGTGGTCTATATGGGCGCCGTCGACGTGGCGCGTCAGGCGCCCAACGTCTTCCGGATGAAGATGCTCGGTGCCGAGGTGATCCCGGTCCAGTCCGGCACCAAGACCCTCAAGGACGCCATGAACGAGGCCCTGCGCGACTGGGTCACTAACGTCGCCGACACCTTCTATTGCATCGGGACCGTCGCCGGCCCGCATCCCTACCCGGCCATGGTGCGCGACTTCCAGTCGATCATCGGCCGCGAGACCAGGGAGCAGATGCTGGAGATGGAAGGGCGGCTGCCGGATTCGCTCATCGCCTGTATCGGCGGCGGCTCGAACGCCATGGGCCTGTTCCACCCGTTCCTCGACGACCGCGAAGTCGAGATCTACGGGGTGGAAGCGGCCGGGCATGGCATCTCGTCCGGCCTTCATGCCGCGTCCCTGTCCGGCGGCAAGCCGGGCGTGCTGCACGGCAACCGCACCTACCTGCTGCAGAACGAGGACGGCCAGATCGCCGACGCGCACTCGATCTCGGCCGGCCTCGACTATCCCGGCATCGGGCCCGAGCACGCCTGGCTGCACGAGGCAAAGCGCGTCACATACCTTTCGGCGACGGATTCCGAGACGTTGGAGGCGTTCAAGCTGTGCTCGATGCTGGAGGGCATCATCCCGGCTCTCGAGCCTGCCCATGCTCTCGCGAAGGTGTTCGAACTCGCCCCGATAAAGTCAGCCGACCACCTCATGGTCCTCAACCTCTCGGGCCGTGGCGATAAGGATATCCCGCAGGTCGCCGAGATCATGGGCACGCGGCTTTGACAAAATGTCGACGGGGCGGCCGGTCACGCAAACACCCCGTTGACACCCGGCAGCGGACTTCCCTATACCGCCGATCTCTTCAGAGGGGCTCGCACTTGGCGGGCACCTTTGTAATGGCGGGGTAGCTCAGTTGGTTAGAGCAGAGGAATCATAATCCTTGTGTCGGGAGTTCAAATCTCTCCCTCGCTACCAAAATTTCGGTCGTCCAGACGACCCGGCAAAAAGCCCCGAACCCTCGGTTCGGGGCTTCTGTCGTTTTGGGCGGTATCGCGAGGTCTGAGCATAGCGGAGCCCGTCGTTCCGCCGAGAAAGTCGGCTCAGCCAACCGCAAGGTTAAGCGTACGCTCGGCTTGCGAGAGTCTGACTTGGCAGCCCCATCCGAACGTCAGGAAATCCTGCTCGATCCCGTCGGCGAAGACGACGCCACCATCGTTCATCCGTGAGGTGACGAGAAGCCCGGCATCATCGAGCTTTCCGGCCCGCAACCGCGTGGTGGTGGCGATGCTCGGAAACGGCTCGCGCACCCAGTAACCCACCGCCGGTTCCTCCGCCCCGATCGGGACAGCGAGGTGGGTCGCCTCGGCGATGGAGCGCGCCCAACCCGTAATCCCCGTGCCCGATGCGACGATGAGCCCGCTGGAGGACTGATCTTCGGCGTCGCCCGCCGCCTCGATCCTGTAGCGCGCGGATTGATGGCTGCGATGTCCCACGAATATCTCGTTGAGCGCGAACAACGTCTCGCCATGGTCGAGCACGGCCTGCACCATGGTGCGCCGCTCCACCTGCGCCGCGCCGTTGACGCTGGCGAGGAGGAGTTCCCTCAGCCGCTCCACGGCGACACGCGCCAGAACGCCGTCGTAGAGGTCCGGTGCCGGATTGATGCCGATCACCGGCTGCGCCCGGAGATACTTCGCGACGTTGGCGACGAGCCCGTCCTGACCCACAGCGACGATAACGTCGTCCGGCGCGAACAGGAAGCGGTCGAGGTCGGCACGCTTCACCAGCGCCTGCCGCCACTCGTCCGGTACGGAAGCCCGCGCCCGGGTGAGCACGGCGTGGAAGCGCTCGTGGCGCTCCAGAACGTCCTCCAATCGTTGTCCGCGGCTCTCCAAGAAGAAGCGGACCTGCCCGCTCGTGGCATGCCGGGCGATCAGGGCTTCGTAATCCGTCTCGCGAATGACGAAGACGGCGCGATGGGTGAGGACGGGCACGGCCTAGCGCCCGCTTACCATCGAGCGCGCCTTGTGGAACTCGCCCACCACGGCCGCGAGCAGGTCCGGCGTCACGTTGACGTGCTCGATCGTCTCCAGCTTGCCGGCGAGTTGCTGTGCGGCGAGCCCGAACAGGATGGTGGGCGGTAAGTCGCGGTAGATTGCGACACGCTGTTGCTCGGCGATAGCCCTGGCCCCCTCCACGAGACGGATGCGCTCCGCCTCGGCCGTCGCCTCGACGGCCTGTGCGTCGGCGATGCCCTCGGCGCGGCTTCGCGCATTCTCCGCTTCCTCCGCGATCAACAACTTCTCCTGACGCGCCAGCTCGGTCCTGGTGGCGAGTTCGTTCTCCGCGATGGCGCGCTCCTTCTCCACTGCGAGGGCGCGGCGGGAGAAGGTCGCCTCATCGGCCTTCTGCTGAAGCGCCTCGAAGGTCGGCGTCTGCAGAGCACGTTCGAGTTCACTCGTCGGCGCCAAGTTGGTGAGCCGCACCGAAACCGCTGCGACGCCGATCTCGGCGAGGGATTGATCCGCCGCCAGCACCATTTCCAGACCACCACGGAGAGGCTCCGGGCCGGCATCGAGGATGGTTCGCACCGGCTTGCCGCCGAGATATTGCAGCACCGCCTGGCTGGCGATGCCGGCGATGCGTGCCTCGATCTTCTCGATGGGCTCGCCCTGCAGCTTGCCGCTGAGAAGCGCGATCGAGAAGTCGATGCGGTTGGCCAACCGCTCGGGATCGACCACGTGCCAGCCGATGGTCCCTTGCACGGCGACGGCCTGGAAATCCTGGCTTCGTCCACGGACGAACAGCGTCATCTCGCGGTCGTCCATAGGTACCTCGGCGATGCTCGACGTCTCCGGGCGAAACCAGAAGACGAGACCGCGGCCGCTCTGCCGGATACGGCCCTTGCGATAGCGAATGACGTGGCTGCTCGCCTCACTCCTCAATTGAGCAATCAAGCCGATGTTTCGGATCGTGGCCATGGGGAAACCTCCTGTCCAATCAGCGTGATCGTTGGAATCTGTAGAGTTCGGCGGGGCGGAAGGACGTCCCGGCCTCACGCAGACCGGTGGGCGCCAGCCAGCCGCGATCCAGCATCCTGCGTCGGAAGGCCGGCTTGTTGAGCGTGGTATCGAGAACCGCCTCGTGCACGTCCTGCAACTGCCGTAGGGTGAACTGCTCGGGCAGAAAGGCGAAACCGACATCCGAGTAATCGAGCTTGCCGCGCAGGCGCAGTATCGCCATCGCGAGGATGTCGGCATGGTCGAAGGCGAGAGGGAGTGTCTCGCCCTTCGGCGATAGCGCCGAGACCGGTCCGCCCGCTTCGCCCGACCAGGGCACCTCGATTGTCGCAGCGAGGAGAGACGAAGAGCGCTCCAATGCCTCTGAGAAAGCGGATTCTGGCAAGAGGGCGAGATAGGCCACGCTGACGATCCTCATGCGCGGATCACGGTCGAGGGCCCCGAACGTGTAGAGCTGTTCGAGATGCATTCCGGCGAGGCCGGCCTTCTCGCTAAGGACATGCAACGCAGCCGCGTCGATCGGCTGGTCGATCCCGACGAAGCCGCCGGGCAATCCCCAGCGACCTGCATGCGGAAACTGCTCCCGCTTGAGCAGCAACGCCGTCAGGCGCCCGTCGCGCAGGCCCAGCAATACGAGATCGACGGCGAGGGCAGGGCGCTCGTAAGCAGCGGGATCATACTCTGCGAGGAATTCGACTTCGGTCATGAGGCAGCCTTATATGCTTGATACATCTTAGTTAGATGCATTGAGCATATAAGGCAAGGGGTCGAGTGCTTTTGGCTAGGCCATTCGGCACGAGGCCTGGATCAAGAGCTGAAACGCCTCATCTGCAAGAGATGCCTGACCACGCCCGGGGCGCGCATCAGAACAAATCCCACTCGCCCCGTTTCCCTTGGCTCGAAACATGAAAAAACCGGCAGCCGCGTCTCGGCGGTCGCCGGTTCCGAATTGAGATCGGTCGAGTTGGGTACCGGACGCGGAGCGATCAGTTCGGCAGCTTGTCCTCGATGCCCTTCACGTACCAGTTCATGCCGAGGATCATCGGATCGGGCGCGTTGTCGCCATCCTTCACGGCCACGGTCCCGTCCTGCTTGAGCACAGGGCCTTTGAAAGGATGGAGCGTGCCGTCCGCGATCGCTTTCTTGGTCGCTTCGGCTTTGGCCTTCACATCGTCGGGCATGTTGGCGAAGGGAGCCAAAACCACCATGCCATCCTTGATGCCGCCCCAGGTGTCCTGACTCTTCCAGCTGCCGTCGAGGACCGCCTTGGCCTCATTGATGACGTAGCCGTCCCAATCGTCCACGATGGAGGTGAGTTGGGCCTTCGGCGCGAAGCGCATCTGGTCGGAAGATTGGCCGAAGGCGAGCTTGCCCTGTTTCTCGGCTTCCTGAAGCGGCGCCGCGGAATCGGTGTGCTGGGAGAGGACGTCGGCCCCCTGTGCCAGCAGCGCCTTGGCCGCTTCGGCCTCCTTGCCCGGATCGAACCAGGTGTTCACCCAGACGATCTTGAGCTTGATGTTCGGGTTCACCGACTGCGCGCCCAGCATGAAGGCGTTGATGCCGCTCACCACTTCGGGGATCGGGAAGGAGGCGATGTAGCCCAGCGTCCCGGTCTTCGAGAGCTTGCCGGCAATCTCGCCGCAGATGTAGCGGCCCTCGTAGAACCGCGCCGAATAGGTCGAGACATTGGCCGATCGCTTGTAGCCGGTAGCGTGCTCGAACTTCACCTTTGGAAACTTCTTGGCGACCTTCAGGGTCGGCTCCATGAAGCCGAACGACGTGGTGAAGATGAGCTGGTGGCCGGAGCGCGCGAGGCTCTCGATCGAACGCTCGCTATCCGCCTCGGGCACGTTCTCGAGGAAACTCGTTTCCACCTTGTCAGGCATGGCCGCCAGCAGCGCCTTGCGGCTCTGGTCGTGCTGGAACGAGTAGCCGAAATCCGCCACTGGGCCGACATAGACGAAGCCGACCTTGAGCTTGCCAACCGGCTTCTCCTGCGCCTGAACCGAACTGATTCCGAGCGCGAGTGCCAGGGAGACGGCGACCCCCTTGATGATCCCCATATCCTCGTCGTCCTCTTCTGTTTCAGCGAAACGGCGTGAACACGCGGCCTAGGGAGGCCGGCGCCAGCGAGCCGCCCTGTCGCCGTCCCAGGGAGAGCAAGACGAGGGCCAGGATCGTGGCGAGATAGGGCAGGGCGGAGAGGGCTTGGCCGGGCAGGCCGAACCCCGCCGCCTGGGCGTGGAGCTGGAGCACGGTCGCCCCTCCGAACAGCATGGCGCCCGCCATCACCCGCACAGGGCGCCACGAGGCGAAGACGACGAGGGCCAGGGCAATCCAGCCGCGCCCGGCGGTCATGGCCGGCGCCCAGAACGGGGTGTAGGCCAGCGACAGGTAGGCCCCAGCGAGACCGGCGCAGGCCCCACCGAACAGCACTGCGAGGAAGCGCACCTTGCGCACCTGCAATCCGAGCGCATGGGTCGAGGTGTGGTCGTCGCCGATGGCGCGCAGTGCCAGGCCGGCCCTGGTGCACCAGAGGAACCAGGCGATGCCGCCCACCAGCGCGAAGCCGGCATAGACGAACGCATCCTGCCCGAAGACGAGGCGGCCGATGCCGGGAAAATCGGTGAGACCGGAGATCGTGAGATGCGGCGCCGGTTCCCGTTTCATGCCGACATAGGAGGCGCCGACGAGTCCCGACAGGCCGAGACCGAGGATCGTCATGGCGAGCCCCGAGGCGACCTGATTGGCGGCGAGCACCACGGTGAGGATGCCGAACAGGGCGGAGAGGGCAAGCCCCGCACCCGCTCCGGCCAACGCCCCTACAAGGGTAGACCCCGTCTCCACCGCGACCGCGAAGCCAGTGGCGGCGCCGAGCACCATCATGCCCTCGACCCCGAGATTGAGCACACCGGAACGCTCGACGACGAGTTCGCCGAGTGCCGCGATCATGAGGGGCGTGGCGGCGGCAACGATAGTGACGAGCACCATCTGCAGAACGTCGAGGGTCATGATGAGAGCTTCCTTCGACGCGCCGTCATTCCAACCGACACCCATGTCCCACGTCGGACATCCGCCTCTTCCCGCAGAGCAGGCGGAAGGAACACGTGAAGGGCCGCGAACGGCCGGCTCGACATGCCCGTCACGTCGCCGTCCCGGGCACGAAAAGGACGCGGTAGCGCGACAGGGCATCGGCCCCGAGCACCAGGGCGAGCAGCAATCCCTGGAAAGCGCGGGTGAGATCGAGGGGTAGTTTCAGATCGATCTGCGCTCCCTCGCCACCGATGGTGGTGAGGGCGATGACCAGCGCCGCCACCAGGATACCCACTGGAGAGAGCCGTCCCAGGAAAGCGACGATGATGGCCGTGAAGCCGTAGCCCGGCGAGATCGACGGCTGGAGCTGCCCGATCTTTCCCGCCACTTCGGCGATGCCGGCGAGCCCCGCCGCACCACCGGAAACCGCAAAGACTGCCAAGGTGAGGCGCACGTCGCTGAAGCCAGCGAAGCGCGCCGCGCGCGGGCTCGCTCCCACCACCCGGACCTCGAAGCCGAACAGGGTTCGGGCAAGGACGATCGTCGCGACGACCACCGCCGTCAGGGCGATCAGGACGCCGGCATGGAGGGTATCGCCTTCCATCAGGTAAGGCAGGCGGGCCGCATCGTCGAAGGTGACGCTCTGAGGAAAATTATAGCCGGCCGGATCGCGCAAGGGGCCGCGTGCCATGTAGTCGA
Source organism: Methylobacterium marchantiae (assembly GCF_042679825.1). NCBI lineage: Bacteria > Pseudomonadati > Pseudomonadota > Alphaproteobacteria > Hyphomicrobiales > Methylobacteriaceae > Methylobacterium > Methylobacterium marchantiae. The sequence goes on from NZ_JBHTND010000012.1 coordinate 57,713, forward strand.
GCAACAACTCGGCGACGTAGACCAGCATCAGGCTGGTGAGGATCTCGGAGACGCCGAGCCAGACCTTGAGGATTGCCGGGATCAGCGCATAGGCGACACCGGCCAGTGTGCCCACGGCGAGCATCAGCGGCAAAACCCAGAAAGTGCTCCCCCCAGCCCCATGGGTCGCCACCGCGATCCAGCCGCCGAACAAGCCACCGATGACGAACTGACCCTCGGCGCCGATATTCCAGACATTGGCGCGAAAGCAGAAGGCGAGACCGATGGCGATGAGGGCGAGGGGTGCGGCCTTGAGCGCCACCTCCTGCAGAGACCACACCTCGCTCAAGGGCGCGATGAAGTAGGTGACGAAAGCGGTAGCCGGCGAGCGGCCCATCACGGCGACCACGACGCCGCCGATGGCGACGGCAACGACGAAGGCGAGGATCGGCGCGAAGCCGTCCATAAGGCGGGAGCGATTGGTGCGCGGCGACAGGTCAATGCGCATGGCTGGCCGCCTCCCTCGTCGATGACGGCGCTACCGCTTCCGTGCCCACGCCCCCGGAGCCGCCCATCAGCAACCCCACCGCCTCGCGGCTCGTCTCGCTCGCGGGCACCGCCCGCGAGAGCGTCCCGTCATGCAGGACCGCGATGCGGCCGGCGATCTCGAACAACTCGTCAAGGTCCTGGCTGATGACCAGCAGGGCGGCGCCGCGCCCGGCGAGATCGAGCAGGGCCTGGCGGATATGCGCGGCGGCGAGCGCATCGACGCCCCAGGTCGGCTGGTTGACGACGAGGATGCCCGGCTCGGCCATGATCTCCCGCCCCATCAGGAATTTCTGGAGGTTGCCCCCGGACAGGGTGCCGGCGGCGGGGTCCGGGCCGGCCTTGCGCACGTCGAAGGCGCCGATCACGTGTTGGGCCAATGCCTTGGTCGCAGCGCTGCGCAGGAAGCCGAAGCGGCTGAGCCCGGCGGTGGCATGGCGCGAGAGGAGGGCATTGTCGGAGAGGCTCAGGGTTGGTGCGGCCGCATGGCCGTTGCGCTCTTCCGGCACGAAACAGGCGCCGTGGCGTCGCCGCTGGGTGATGCCGAGGCGTCCGACGGGCTGTCCATCGAAAGCGACCATACCGGCTTCCGGAGCCAGGGCCTCACCGGACAGCGCGTCGAACAGCTCCGCCTGGCCGTTGCCGGCGATGCCCGCGATGCCGACGATCTCGCCACCGGCGACAGTGAGGGAGATGTCGACAAGCGCCGTACCGTGCAAGCCGGAGGTCGTGAGCGAGAGGTTCGAGAGCACGAGCCGTTCAGGCCCGAGGGGTACGCCGGAGGGCGGCTTCACCTCACCGACCTGCACGCCCACCATCATCGCGGCCAGGGAACGGGCGCTCTCCTGCCGCGGATCGCACGCCCCCACGACCTTTCCGCCGCGCAGGATGGTGGCGCGGGAACACAGGCGACGGACCTCGTCGAGCCGATGCGAGATGTAGAGCAGGGCACGGCCCTCGTCGCGCAGGCGCTCCAGCACCGTGAACAGGCCCTCCGCCTCGCCCGGCGTGAGAACCGAAGTCGGTTCGTCGAGGATCACGAGGCGCGGATCCTGCAGCAGGCAGCGGATGATCTCGATGCGCTGGCGCTCGCCGGCCGAGAGCGACCAGACCGGCCGGTCGGGGTCGAGATGCAAACCATAGGTGGTACCCACCGTCGACATCTTCTTCTTCAGCGCTCTCGCGCCCAAGGAGCGCGGCATCACCAGGGCGATGTTCTCGGCCACCGTCAGGTTCTCGCACAGCGAGAAATGCTGGAACACCATGCCGATGCCGAGCGCGCGGGCGGCCTCCGGGTTGGCGAGCTTCACGATGTCGCCGCGATGGGTGACGACTCCCTCGGTGGGCTCCAGGAGCCCGTAGAGGATTTTCATCAGCGTCGACTTGCCGGCTCCGTTCTCGCCGAGCAGGGCGTGAATCTCGCCAGCGCGGATTTCGAGGTCGACGCCGTCATTGGCTTTGAAGTCGCCGAAGCGCTTGACGATACCATAGGCGCCGAACAGCGGCGTCGGCCCCTCCGTGACCGGGGGCACGATGGCGCTCACGAGGCACCGAGCAGGCTGTGGGCGAGCCGCGTATGAGCCTCGCGCAACTGGCCGGTCTCGATTCCGAGCGGCTGACCATCGACCACCCGCCATTTGCCGGCCACCATCACCCTGTCGGCCTTGTAAGCACCGCACAGGACCAGCGCCGCCAGCGGATCGTGCGCACCGGAAAAGCGCAATTCGTCGAGGGTGAACAAGGCGACATCCGCCTCGCGGCCCTCCTCGATCCGACCGATATCCTTGCGCCCGAGGCAGGCGGCAGAGCCCTCGGTGGCCCAGCGCAAGGCATCGAGATGGGTGACGCGTTCCGCGCCGTAGGTCAGGCGGTTGATCATCAGGGCGTGGCGCACGCCTTCCATCAGGTTGGAATTGTCGTTGGAGGCCGAACCGTCGACACCGAGCCCCACCGGAGAGCCGGCAGCCTCCAGCTCGCAGGTCCGGCACTGGCCGGAGGCGAGGGTCATGTTCGAGGTCGGGCAGTGGCATACGCCGACGCCGGCCTTGCCGAGCCTGCCCACCTCCTCGTCGTTGAAGTGGATGCCATGGGCGAGCCACGCCCGGCTCTGCATCCAGCCGACCTCTTCGAGATAATCGACCGGGCGCTGGCCGAAGATCTCGAGGCAGTACCGGTCTTCGTCGAGTGTTTCTCCGAGATGGGTATGGAGGCGGCAATCGTACCGCTCGGCGAGCGCAGCGCTCTCGCGCATCAGCCTCTTCGTCACGTTGAAGGGCGAGCAGGGAGCCAGCCCGATCTGCACCATCGCCCCCGGCTTCGGATCATGGAACAGGCGCAGGACCCGCTCGCTATCGGCGAGGATCGTGTCGTCGTCCTGCGTCAGGCATTCGGGCGGCAGGCCGCCGTCGCGCACCGACAGGCTCATGGAACCGCGGGTGACGAAGGCGCGAATGCCGATGGGGCCCGCTTCCTCGACCTGGATGTCGACGGAGGATTCGAGGCCCTTCGGGAAGAGGTAGTGATGGTCACCCGCCGTGGTGCAGCCGGAGAGCAGCAGCTCGGTATAGGCGAGCCGAGTCGCGAGGCGGAACGCGTCGGGGGTGATCTTGTCCCAGACGGTGTAGAGAGCCTGCAGCCACGGAAACAACGGTTTGTTGAGGGCCACCGGATGGGCGCGCGTCAGCGTCTGGAAGAAATGGTGGTGCGTGTTGACGAGACCGGGAATGACCACGTGGCGGCTGGAATCGAAGGTCTCGTCCACGGGGCTCGACGGTTGCGCACCGGCCGGGACCAGCTCGACGATCCTGGTTCCCTCGACGACGAGTCCCCCGCCCGCATTCTCCGCGAGGATCGCCAGCGGATTGCGGATCCAGACCCGCCTAGATGTTCCTGTCTCGGCCATTCTGTCCGTCATTCCCTTCGCCAGAGAAAGGCCGGATCGCGCTCCGGCCTCGTCATGCATCGGTGTACGGTGGACGGACGCATCATCCTAGAAAACGTGGAACGAGACGCCGGCGAGGAAGCTCTTCTCTTCGGTTCCCTTGAACGTCGCCGTCTCCTGAGCACCGAACTTGTTCAGCCAGTATTGGAAGCCGACGAAGACATCGACACGGTTGGGCTTGTCGTAGACGAGCTTGCCGAGATCGAGCACCAGATTGGTACGAGAGAGGAATTCGAGCCCCGTCTTAGGGTTGAAGGCGAAGGCGCCGGGATCACCGACGCCACGGCCCTTCGGCAGGACGATGTTGTTGAAGCCGGCGATGCTCAGCGGCAGGCCAGTGAAGCTCAGGGGGAGGCTGTACACGATCTCAAACTCGGGCACCGTATCGAAGCTGACGTCGCGGTTCGGATAGGTGTTGAAGCCGTTTCGGTTCCATTCCTTGTAGGCGTGGACCGAGGCGTTGATGAAGCCGGCCGGCACGTCGAAGGCGAAGTTCAGGCCACCGACGACGTCGCGTTTGCGAGGGCCGAACGCCGTGTTCTTGGCATTGGCATCGAAGCCGTAGGACAGAGAGATGTCCTTGATGATGCCCGGCACCGCGAAAGCCTTCGTTCCCGTCAGGGCATTGAGACTGAGGGTGCCGCGATAGAGGCCGTAGGCTTCCGTCGCGCCGTAATCGTACTGCGCGAAGCCGCCAGGTGCGTTGGTGGTGCCGCCCGGATCCTGAGAGGCGGATTTCAGGATGTCGAGGGTGAAGAAGTTGGTGCCGTAGGCCCAGGCATCGGCGTGCGAGATATTGTAGATCTGCTTGGGGATGCCGCGCGTGCTGAACGAGCCGTCGCCATTCTGCACCTGAACGCCGGGCTCCGAGGACGGGAACTGATAGCGGTAGCTGACCTGCGTATCTGAGAAGAGGAAGAACGAGGAGGGGGCGTCGGGAATGGGGGCCGGAGGCCGCGCCTTGACGAGGTCGGCCGCGAGGACCGGTGAGATCGCCACGAACGAGAACAAAGCCGCCGCCAGCGGTTTCGAGATGCCTGCCATCATCAATCCCCCGAAGAGCGTCGCGCTCAGCCGAGGCCGATGACTGCAACCGATATGCCAGGACGTTCGAGCCGAAAGGATTCTACGAATGCCCGAGCGGCGGCATGCAATTATGCAACAGACCTGTTCTGGTGATTGGGCCAGGGCGGCCGTGCCTGGTCTGCCTCGCGGTGAAGATCGGCCTGTGTGCATGAGGCCTGTCATGGCGAAAAGATGCATTCACGGACTGTGAAATTACACTAGGGTCGAACTGCCCCATCCGGGGGAGCATCATCCCATCACATCGAGATAGCGGTGCACGCGCCACTGACCCGCGCCGAACATCTGGCCGACCAGATCGCCAATGACATCATGAACGGCCTCTTCGCACCGGGATTTCACCTGGACGAACAGGTGCTCGCCAAGCGCTTCGGCGTATCGCGCACTCCCGTACGCGATGCCCTGCGCCTCCTGAACGGAACGGGACTGATCGATCTGCGGCCGCGCGCCGGCGCCATGGTGCGCAGAATGGCGCCCGACGAACTCGACATGCTGTTCATCGCCATGGGCGAGATCGAGGCGACCTGCGCTCGTCTCGCGACCTTGAGCATGACGCCGATGGAGCGAAGCCGTCTGCAATCCCTTCACGATACGATGGCCCGGCTAGCGGATATGGAGGACCGGGAAGGTTACATCACCGCAAATCAGGAGTTTCACGGTCTCCTTTATGCAGGCGCCCACAACAGCGTCGTCGAAGAGATCGCGGTGTCCCTTCGCCGAAGGCTGACGCCTTATCGCAAGGCCCAGTTCAGGGCGCCCGGACGATTGCACCGTTCGCATGCGGAGCATGGCGCCGTGGTGCGTGCCGTGCTCGGGCGCGATGCCGCGGCGGCCAACGCCGCGATGCTGATCCACATGAGCATCGTCGAGGACGTGTTCGAGACCGTGGATTCCGCACCCGCGCAGGAGCGTGAAACCGCCCGGGATAGACAGGATGAACGGCGCTCCCTCGCCCGGCCGACTCCCGATATGAGCGGTCTGGAACGCCATCGACGCTGAACCCGCGTAAGGATTCCACAGCTTGGCGCGCAACGACGCAGAGTCGCGCATAATTTGGGCGTGTACGGCGCCTGCCTTGCATACATGATCTCGGCAACACCACAACCGAATCGGCACTCTCGCCGTGTTCGGCAAACGCGGTGTCGGACGACCGGGTGTGCAAGGTCATGAGTGTCACGCTCAGCGCGGAACCCGCCGATCTCGATTTCGATCCGACGACGACTGCCCTCGTCATCATCGACATGCAGCGGGACTTTCTCGAACCGGGAGGTTTCGGTGAGACCCTCGGAAACGACGTCTCGCTTCTGCTCGCTGCCGTACCGCCATGCCAATCGGTCCTCGCTGCCGCGCGCCGCCTCGGAATGCTCGTCGTGCATACACGCGAGGGTCACAAGCCGGATCTGTCCGACGCACCGCCGGCCAAACTCGAACGCGGCGAACCCACGGCGCGGATCGGTGCCCCGGGCCCGATGGGTCGCATCCTGATCCGTGGGGAGGCCGGCCACGACATCGTGCCGGCACTCGCGCCGATGCCGGGGGAGGTCGTGATCGACAAGCCCGGCAAAGGCGCCTTCTACGCAACCGAATTGGGAACGGTCCTGGCCGATCGGGACATCGCGACGCTGCTCGTTTGCGGCGTCACCACGGAAGTCTGCGTGCATACGACGATCCGCGAAGGCAACGACCGCGGCTATCGCTGCGTCGCGCTCTCGGATTGCTGTGCCTCCTACTTCCCGGAATTCCATCGCGTCGGCCTGGAAATGATCAAAGCGCAGGGCGGCATCTTCGGTTGGGTGTCTTCATCGGCTGCCGTCCTGGCGGCCCTCGCAGCGGCTTAGCGAGGAAACGGACAATCGGGATCGGCGGTAACGCCAGGAGGATGAATCATGGCAGCGGGATTGTACGCGGGCGGCAAGACATCCGGGATCGGCAAGACATCCGGGATCGGCGGGGTCTCCAGTCCCAATCTCTGGGTATCCGGGGATTGGAACGCCTTCTTCGGCTTCGGCACCAACATCCTGGTCAATCTCCTGGTCCTCACCGGCCTGTTGCGCTTCGTCCTCGGCATGCCCGATGCCATCACATTCGGCCGCATCCTGCCGGCGATCGGCCTGATGCTATGTCTCTCCACCGCCTATTACGGCTGGCTCGCCTACAGGCTGGCGAAGGAGACCGGGCGGGACGACGTGTGTGCCCTGCCGTCCGGCATCAGCGTGCCGCACATGTTCATCGTCGTCTTCGTGATCATGCTGCCGATCAAGCTCGCCACGGGCGATCCGGTGAAGGGCTGGGAAGCCGGCCTTGCATGGGTCTTCATTCAGAGCTTCATCCTGATGATCGGGGGATTCGTCGCCCCCGCGATCCGGCGGATCACCCCGCGCGCCGCGCTTCTCGGCACGCTCGCCGGCGTCTCCGTCACCTTCATCGCCATGCGGCCGGCGCTGGAGATGATCACGACGCCGGTGATCGGTGTCGTCGCCTTCGCCATCATCCTGCTCGCCTGGTTCGGCGGCCTGCGCTACCCTGGCAAGCTTCCCGCGGGCCTCGTCGCCATCCTGTTCGGGATGATCGTGGCCTGGGGTGCCAAGCTGTTCGGTCTCGACATGGGCGGCGTCAGCGGACCCGGCTTCGTCAGCGCGATCCAGGGGATCGGCTTCTCGATTCCCCTGCCGGCCTTCGGCCATGTCTTCGGCGGGTTCGAATTCATCGGGGTGATCCTGGTGACCGCGATCCCCTTCGGGATCTACGACCTCGTGGAGGCCATGGACAATGTCGAGAGCGCGGAGGTCGCGGGAGACACCTATCCGACCACGCGCGTGCTCACCGCCGACGGCGTCGTCAGCCTGATCGGCTGCATGATGGGCAACCCCTTCATCAACGCCGTCTATATCGGCCATCCCGGCTGGAAGGCGATGGGCGGCCGGATCGGCTATTCGGTGGCCACCGGCCTCGTCATCCTGGCTCTATGCTGGCTGAACCTCGTCTCGCTGCTCTCCAGCCTCGTTCCCGTCGTCGCGATCGCTCCGATCCTGCTCTACATCGGCATGCTCATCGGGGCGCAGGCCTTCCAAGAGACGCCGCATTCCCACGCGCCGGCCATCGTCCTGGCCTTCGCGCCGCATCTCGCCGCCTGGGCGAAGACGCTCATCGACGGGGCGCTCGGCGCGGCGGGCACCAGTGCTGCAGCGGTGGGACTCGACAAGCTCGGGCAGGTGGGCGTGCTCTATGGTGGGCTCGAGGTACTGGGCGAGGGCGCGATCCTCGGCGGCCTGATCCTCGGCGCGATTGCGGTCTTCATCATCGAGCGCGACTTTGCCAAGGCGGCGGCCTTCTCGGCCGTGGGGGCGGCGATGACCTTCTTCGGCTTCATGCACGGCCCTGCCGTGGGCATCGCGGTGAAGCCCGGCCTGGCCCTTGCCTATCTGATGGTGGCGGGGCTCCTCTACGCGGCGTCCCGCTCGACCGCCAAGGCGTCGCTTCTGCCGGCCGCCGCCGCGGTGCCGGCAGAATAGAGACGGAAGGAATGACGACGATGGCCGAGATGCCGAAGACGGAGCCCGCATCGGGCGGGTTCGACACCTATATCGATGCCGCATCCGCCTTTCTGGGCCTTCCCCTCGATCCGGCATGGGTCGCGGCGGTGGGGGCGAACCTCACCGTCCTCCATGCGGCGGCCGGCCTCGTCGCGGAATTTCCGCTGCCCGACGAGGCGGAGCCGGCTCCGGTCTTCACGGCGTGAGCGGCGGCGTGAGCGATCCGAGCACGATGCACGCGGCCGATATCGCCGCGTCCGTCAGGGACGGGGCAACTAGCGCACGCGATGTGGTCGAGGCCGTCCTGGCGCGGATCGCGCGGGTGGATGCATCGGTCAACGCCTTCACCGACGTGCTGCCGGAGCGCGCCCTACGGAAGGCCGAAACTGTCGATGCGGCGCGAGCACGCGGGGAGGCATTGGGACCGCTTGCGGGGGTGCCCTTCGCGGTGAAGAACCTCATCGACATCGAAGGCCTGCCGACGCGTGCCGGCGCGAAGATCAACCGCGACCTGCCTCCCGCCACCCGTGACGGCGCCCTGGTGCGACGGCTGGAGGCGGCCGGGGCGATCCTCGTCGGCGGTCTCAACATGGGCGAATACGCCTATGATTTCACGGGCGAGAACGTTCATGACGGCCCGACGCGGAATCCGCACGATCTCGGCCGCATGTCGGGGGGCTCGTCCGGCGGTTCCGGAGGCGCCATCGGCGCTGGGCTCGTCCCCTTGGCCCTCGGATCGGACACCAACGGCTCGATCCGGGTGCCCTCCGCCTTCTGCGGCTGCTTCGGGCTGAAGCCGACCTATGGCCGCTTGACGCGGGCCGGAAGCTTCCCCTTCGTCGGCAGCCTCGATCATCTCGGGCCGATGGCACGCAGCGTCACCGATCTCGCCCTATCCTATGACGCCATGCAGGGGCCCGACCCGGATGATCCGGCGGCCACCACCCGCGAACCCGATCTCATCATTCCAGGCATCGATGACGGCATCGGCGACCTTCGCATCGCCGTCGCCGGCGGTTACTTCGCCCGAGGCGGCGATCCGGAGGCCTTCGCGGCGGTGGCCGCCATCGCATCAGCGCTTGGCTGCGAGCAGCGCGTCGAGATCCCGCAAGCCGCGCGGGCGCGGGCGGCGGCCTATCTCATCACCGCCGCAGAGGGAGCAGCCCTGCATCTCGACCGGCTGCGGACGCGCGCCGCCGATTTCGACCCGGCCGTGCGCGACCGGCTGATCGCGGGATCGATGATCCCGGCGCCCTTCGTCGAGCGCGCGCAGCGCTTCCGTCGATGGTACCGGGCGGCGATGCTCGATCTCTTCCGCGAGGTCGACATCATCCTGGCGCCCTCGACCCCGTGTCGGGCGCCGAAATCCGGACAGACCACCTTCGTGCTCGATGGGGTGACGCTTCCGGTGCGGGCGAATATCGGCGTCTTCACTCAGCCGATCTCCTTCATCGGCCTGCCCGTCGTGGCAGTGCCGATGCGACTCGATGAGGGCCTGCCGCTCGGTGTCCAGATCATCGCCGCCCCGTGGCGCGAGAATCTGGCTCTCAGGGTCGCCCGACACTTGGAAAAGACAGGCATCGTCTCGGCGCCGCACGCGATCCTATGAGCATCCTGATGACGATCGATGCTCCCGACGTGATTGCCGAGGTCGAGGCCGCCTTCGCCGCCTACGAGGCCGCTCTCGTGGGCAACGACGTGGCGACTCTGGAAGCCCTGTTCCACGACGATGCCCGCACCATCCGTTATGGCGGGACTGAGAATCTCTACGGGATGGATGCGATCCGCGCCTTCCGCCGCGTCCGGTCACCGGTAGGGCTGAAACGCACCCTCTCAGAGACGGTCATCACCACCTACGGACGCGACGCCGCAGTGGCGATGACTCTGTTCCGCCGCGAGGGATCACCCGGAAAGGTCGGACGGCAGAGCCAGACCTGGATCCGCTTCGCCGACGGCTGGAAGGTCGTAGCCGCGCATGTGAGCGTCATCGAGGAATAGGCTTCTCTCCTGGCGCCGCCCCGCGTTTTCCGGAATCGAGGGTCGAGCGCGAGATGATCTGGAAGCCCGCATCGAGACGTGTCGCCGCGGTGGCTCTCCGCGGATAGCTCAACCTCCAAACGCTACGGCAGTTCGCATGCTAGCTCACAGGCGAATGGCGCTTGGCTCCACTCGACAGGGCGAAGGGAATGCGACCGAGCCGGTCGTCTCCGGTGAACGCTCAGGTTTCCTGAGGCGTCTTCTCGGAGGCCACGCGGCGCAGGCGGCCCTTGCGCTTCTCGTACTGGAACATCGAGGTCAGGATCGGATCGGCCGGATCAGGCGCTGCGATCGAAGGCTCGGGTGCCGGCAACGGCGCAGCCGATGGGGCGGGCGGATTCCGCAGGAGGGCGAGGCGGACCACCTCGCGATCGTGTCGAATGCTGGCTGCGATGACGCGATCGGCAGCGATCGTCGCGCAGGCTCCATCGGAGAAGGTCGCCGACAGGATCACGGCGGCTTTGGCCGACGATTCGAAGGCGTCGAGCCCGATACCGACGAAAGAGGCGGCGAAGCCGAACGGCGACGGCAGGGCCTTGGTCGTGGTGGTGAGGGCGCCTTGAAGACCGCGCACGATGTCGCCGCTCCAATGCTCGGGACCCGGCTCGGTCGGCATGCCGAGATCGACGAGATCCTCCACCCCGCGGACTTCCCCGTTGGGCAGGCGGAAGATTCCGTTTTCATAAATGGCTCCTCCATCGCCGAAGGAGCCTGCCGTAATTTGAATGTCCGTCATCGTGCCGTCCCGGCGAACGTCACTCGCCGCCATCGTTGAAAACTACGCAGCGGTGTGTCCGAAACAGGGCCGTCGCGTCAGGTGAGGGCTGCAGGCGCCGTGCCATAGGCTTCCGCCATCTCGGCGATCGCGTCGAGCTTGGCATGGAGCGCCGACCAGTCGTCGCTCGCGGCGATGGGGTCCCACAAGGCCTCGACCTCGTCGATCAGCATGGTGCACGGCTCCCTCCTCGTGAAATACGGGTGGTCGAGTCGTGCATTCTCCGCCGGGGAAAAGCGTGCGAGGCTGGCTCGGACGGTGGCGAAATCCTCGCCTTCGTAGAGTGAGGCCGAAGGGCTCGCCGCCGCGCGCCCGGCACTGGCGAGGCCACCGTACCAGTCGAAGAACGTCTGCTCGAACGGAGCCCGACTTCTCGCGAGAAAACCCCAGAAGGCGGCGACGAACTTGTGCAGATCCGCTTCCTCCGCGGGCTTGGCGAGACCGAGGCGACCAAGGAGGGCCTCAGCGAAGGCATCCTGCAGGCTCGGCCCGAACGCCTTCAACGCCTCCTCGAGTGCGTCACGATCGGCCAGGGGCATCAGGCATTCCGCGAGGCGGCTGAGGTTCCAGAACAGGGCCTCCGGCTGTCGGCCGAAACTGTAGAGCCCCTGCACATCGAAATAGGCCGCGGTGAAGGCGGGGTCGCTCGTGGGCGCGAAGCGCCATGGGCCGTAGTCGAAGCTCTCGCCAGTGATGTTGATGTTGTCGGTGTTGAGCACACCGTGGACGAAGCCCGCGGCCATCCACTGGGCGCCTGTACGCGCCACGAGCCGGCAGACTTCCTCCAGGAAGGCTACCGCGCGAGGCCCGGTTTCCTCGCGCCAAGCCTGCGGCAGGTAGGTGCGCACCGAATAGTCGAGCAGCTTCTGGATGTTGTGCGGCTCATCCAGAGCCAGCAGACGCTGGAAGCTGCCGATGCGGATATGGGAATGGCTGAGCCGCACGAGCACGCTGGAGCGGGTGGGGGAGGGCTCGTCGCCGCGCTCCAGTTCCTCGCCGGTCTCGATCAGGCTGAAGGTCTTCGAGGTGTTGACGCCCAATGCCTCCAGCATGGAGGTGGCGAGGATCTCGCGCATGCCGCCCTTCAGGGTCAGCCGCCCATCGGCCGTGCGCGACCAGGGTGTAGTGCCGCTGCCTTTGGTGGCGAGATCGAGGAGGCGGCCGTCGGAAAGGTCGTGAAGCTGCGCAAACAGGAAGCCACGCCCGTCGCCGAGATCCGGGTTATACGAGCGAAACTGGTGACCGTGATAACGCAGGGCCAGGGGCTGGGGCAGGCTTCCGCGGAGCGGCTGGAACCGGCCGAAATGCGCGATCCATTCCTCATCCGAAAGGGCACCGAGCCCGACCCGATCCGACCAGGCCCGGTTGCGATAGCGCAGGATCGTCTTCGGAAAATCGGCAGCGGCGACGATATCGTAGAAATCGGCGCCGAGTTCGATGTGCTTCGCGGCGGTACGGGGTGATGGCATGGGCGAGCGTGAGTTTCCTGAAATGTCCGGCAGGACTCTAGCGAGAGCGAACATGCGATGACACCCGTCCCTGCCATCTGCGAACGCACGCGTTCATGTGCCCTTGAACCGTAGCTGCTGCATCCGGCCAGTCAGAACGACCACCCTGCCGGGAAACCGTCCGATCATGTCGAGGTTCTTCGCCCGCCTGGTCCGGTTCCAGGTCCAGACATAGCGCAGGAACTCGGCATCGATCCGTTCCGGGCACCCTCACGCCGCATCAGGTCGGGCCCGACCATAGCTGACCATCAGACGCCGGATCACGCGCGACATCGTCGGCCAGCCCGGCAGATCGAGATAGACGAGAGTGTCAGCGGCCTCGAAACGCGGACCGATCACGCCGGTGTCATTTCCGTCGATGACCCAGCGGGATAGTGCGGCAAGGCGCTCGACCTCGGCGCGGAATTCCAAATCCGGCACGGGCTCCCAGCCTGGGCGAAAATAAACCTGATCGAGATGGAAGACCGGCAATCCGCGCGCGGCACCGAGGCGTCTCGCCAGCGTCGACTTCCCGCTTCCGGGCGGCCCCATGACGATCACGCGCCGCATACCAAAGGCATTACTGTCGAGCCGCAAGCTGCACCAGTGTGTCGACCGGAGCGTTCAGTCCGGTATCAACCCTCCCGCCCGATCGTGGCCTCGATCTGACCATGCGGCTCATCGGTGGGCAGGAACACCGCATTCGGGTTATCGAGGCCGAAGGGCGAGAGATTGATCGGGATGTAGTGCTTGTTGGGCATGGCGAATGCGATCTCGGCGATCTCCGGGATCGCGGCCAGCACCGCTTCTCCCATCCGGTACATGCTGTCCTGGACGCTGCTGCTGTAGGTGGTGGCGAATACCTCGATCAGGATCGCCAGGACGAGGGCGTTGGCGGTAGCGTAGTCTGTGGGGATGCCGTTCCAGGTCCAGGTCGCGTCCATGCTGGTCGCGGCGATGCGGTCGGTCGTATCGGGAAGCGTGCGGAAATGGTCGTCGACGAAATCGGCCCAGCCGGACTGGGTCGTCTTCATGAAGGTGTAGCCGCGCAGGCCGGATTTCAGCACCGATCCGGTGCGGCTGGCGGTAAGCTTGACGAAGCCGAGGCCGTTGCCATCCAGGGTGAAGGTGTGGCCGTGCGGCTCACCGGCGAAGGCATGCCGCAGCCAACGGGTCTCGCGCGCCTCGATCACAATTTCCTCGACCTGAGGATAGGTGTCGAGGAAGACGGATGCCAAGGCGCCGACGAAGGCTTCCTTTTCCGCCGAGAGGTTGTTTGCCGCCGTGACGTTGACGATGTTCTTGACGCTATCGGTGGCGACGCAGGCACGGTTGTCGCCCGCAGTCCAGGCGCGATCGAAGACGCCCTTCATTAATACCTTCAGGTCGAGTTCGCGGGGGGTGTGATGGTCGCCGTCCCGCGCTAACCGCATCACCCGTACCCGTCCTTTGCCATAGGTCGACGCCGTCAGGGCCATGATCGGTTCCTTATCGTTTGGCTCAGGCCTCGGCCACATGGGCGATGCGGGTCGCCTCCGAGCGTGCGGATGCCGCGTCGCCGAGGCCGTTGAAGAACAGATTCAGCGCCACCGCCGCGAGAGCCGCGAGCAGGATGCCGGATTCGAGCAGCGGATGCAGTGCATGCGGCATCTGCTTGAAGAAGTTCGGCGCCACGAGGGGGATCAAGCCGAAGCCCACCGACACGGCGACGATGAAGAGGTTGTTGCGGTTGCGCGCGAAGTCGACCGCTCCGAGGATACGCGCACCGGTGGCCGCCACCATCCCGAACATTACGAGGCCGGCCCCTCCGAGGACGCATTGCGGCACCGCCTCCACGAGGGCGGCGAGCTTCGGGATCAGGCCGAGGCCGAGCATGATGAAACCACCCACCACCGCCACATAGCGCGAGCGAACGCCCGTGACCCCGACGAGGCCGATATTCTGCGAGAAGGAGCTGTACGGGAAGGTGTTGAACACGCCGCCCAGCAGCGTGCCGAGCCCGTCGGCGCGCAGGCCGCGACCGAGCCGCTCCTCATCGACCGGGTCATCGGTGATCTCGGCCAGCGCCAGGAACATGCCGGTGGATTCGATCATCACCACCACCATCACGAGGCAGAGCGTCAGGCTCGCCACGAGATCGAATTTCGGCCAGCCGAAGGCGAAGGGACGCACGATATCGAGCCAGGGCGCGGTGCCGACACGGGTGAGATCAACGAGGCCGAAGAGGCTCGCGGCCAGCATACCGGCGACGATCCCGATGAGCACCGAGGCCGAGGCGACGAAGCCCCTGGCATAGCGCGTGAGAAGCAGGATCACCGCGAGGACGAAGAGCGCGATGCCGAGATAGACCGGTGCGCCGTATTGCGGGTTGCCGATACCGCCGGCCGCCCAGTTCACACCGACCCTCATCAGCGAGACGCCGATGACGAGGATGACCGTGCCGGTGACGACCGGAGGAAAAAGCGGCAGGAGCCGACCGACCAAAGGACCGGCCAGGAAGGCGAACAGGCCGGCGACGATCACCGCCCCGTAGATGCCGGTGAGCCCGAGATCGGGGTTCGTGCCCATGGCGACCATCGGCGTCACAGCCGCGAAGGTGACGCCCATCATCACCGGCATGCGGATGCCGATGCCGGGCATGCCCCAGGACTGGACCAGAGTGGCGAGGCCGCAGGCGAAGAGATCGGCGCTGACGAGGAGCGCGACCTGCTCCGGTGCCAGGCCCAGCGCACGCCCGACGATGAGCGGCACCGCCACGGCACCGGCATACATGACGAGGACGTGCTGGAGGCCGAGGAAGACCAGAGCGGCCGGCGCGATTTCTTCGGCGGGCCGTTCCATCCTTGGAGCAGGATCGGTCTTGGAGAGCGAGCTTTCGATCAATGCCAAGGCTCCGTCCATGGACCCGCCGCCCAGCCCCTGCGCGGCTCATCCATCTCAGCCATTGCCCCCGCAAGCGATGTGCCAGCGAAGCAACCGGCGGCACTGGCGCGAGGCCGGCTTCTGCCTGCCGGTCTTCGCGTTTTCTTGTCTTGGCCCATTGCCTGCTATGAACGAGCCAAGACAAATCCGGGACGATTGGCGGAGCCGCATGATCCAATGACGACAGGCGTCATGATCCTTCCTTCAGCCCTCGACCTGACGGAACTCAACGCGGCGACAGTCCCGGACTTCGTGTCGGCGCTTGGCGCGGTGTTCGAACACGCTCCCTGGGTCGCCGAGGTCGCGGCCGGCCGGCGTCCCTTCGCTACGGTTGCGGACCTGTTCGCGGCGATGCGGAGCGCGGTGGAGAGGGCCTCGGACGAGGATCGTCTCGCGCTCCTCACCGGCCATCCCGAGCTGGCGGGACGCGCCGCCCGATCCGGCGACATCGCTCCGGATTCGATCGCGGAACAAGCCTCCGCTGGGCTCGACCGGCTGTCGGATGCCGAGTACGCGCGGTTCGAGGCCTTGAACGCCGCCTACTCCGAGAAGTTCGGCTTTCCCTTCATTCTGTGCATCAAGCGCCACGGCCGTGCCTCGCTCCTCGACACGTTCGAACGGCGCGTGGCCTCGATGCCGGACGTGGAGCGGGCAACGGCACAGGAGGAGGTGTTTCGCATCGCCGCGATCCGCCTCAATGCTCTCGTAGCGGGGGAAGGGCCACTGCGCACGACGGGACGAATTTCCACCCATGTGCTCGACACGGCTTCGGGCAGACCGGCAGCCGGGGTCGCGGTGTCGCTGTTCGAATGGGTCTCCGACGACAAGTCAGCGCTCGTAGTCAGCACGATCACCAATTCCGACGGACGCACCGATGCCCCCCTCATCGGCGGGCGGCCGGTGCCGATCGCGGCCTACGAGTTGCGCTTCCACATCGGCGATCATTTCCGGCAAACGCATCCGGGACTGCCGGAACCACCCTTCCTCGATATCGTCACCCTTCGATTCGGGGTCGGCGATCCAGAAGGTCATTATCACGTGCCCCTGGTGGCGAGCCCGTGGAGCTATCAGACCTATCGCGGGAGCTGAGACGACCCGTTGAGCCAATCGGTCTCTCTTCCCTTCGCATCCCACATTCAGGAACGGTTCGATACGCCTCCCGACATCGGCCTCGATATCGGTTGGGTCACGGGGCTCGCGTCCTATCGGTCCCAGTGCCGGCTTTACGCGGTCCCGATCCGCGCAGAGCGCTGATATCCGATCAGGCGACGGGATCGTCGCGAGGAAACGGCTCAGTTCGGCATTCAGATGCTCGGATCGGCGCGAGAGTTCGGATGCTGCGCCGAGAGCCCGGCTGGCCGCCGCACCCGCCTCCTCGGCGGCTCCCGCCACGCCCGCGATGTTCACCGTGACCTCGCCGGTAGCAGTGGCGGCTTGACCGACCTTGCGGGCGATCTCTCGTGTGGCTGCGCCCTGTTCTTCGACCGAGGCCGTGATGCTTTTGATCGCCGATACCGCCTGATCCGTGGACCTCTGGATCGAGGCGATGTGGCCGTCGATTCCCTCGGTCGCCCTGGTGGTGATTGGTCATTCATCGTCAACGCGACGGCACGCGGTCATTTGCCGATCGCTGCATGAAAGCCTGTCCGACCCGGTCTCCTTCGATCGACGGCGATTATCGGCACACTGATGCGCCCTCCATCCCGAAGTATAGGCATATGGAATTCTCCCATGTGGCACTCCCCCTCGGCACACGGATTGCCTCACCCGAGAAGCGGCACCTACGGTAATTCGGCCACCAGGAAGACCTCGCCCTCGATGTCACGCCTCATGCCTGCCTCGACCTGCTTTCTCTCGGCCTTCGTCTTCGCGGCTCTGCTCCGCGGCGGAGGGGCGGCGGCGAGCCTGCCGGCACATGCTCAAGGCACCCTGGTCGCACCCGGAGGACAATCCAAGGTAGTGGCACCGGGCGGCTTGCGAGGTCGTGCCCGATCTCACCAGCATCGCCGTCACGGGATGCATCGCCACCGGCGTTGACAGGTTTCACGGGTCAGCCGCGACATTTCCCAGATCCCCACGCTCCGAACATCCCTGGACTCCGAGGTTTCGATCATGGCCAGTTTCTCCACCATCGCTCTCGTCGCCGCCTGCGTCCTGACCGGAATGGCGAGCGCCACCTTCGCGCAGAGCTATGGCGCGCCTTCGGGCCGCGATGCCGCCACCGCTCCCGGGGGGACGGAAGGCATCGCCGGCTCTCGCAACGAGGCCGAGGCCATCAAGGGCGGCGATGCTGTGCCGGTCCCGCCGGGTACCGACGGCATTCTCGTCGAGGAACCGCAGGCACCACATCGGGACAATCCCACGCACGCGACACCGCCGCGTCCCTGACGCCTCTTCGATGGCGCGAAGGCCTGAAAGCTTCGAGCCCCCATCCGACCACATTCGGCTTGCATAGGCGGCATGGAACGGCGCCGCGCGCGCTGAAGACGATGCGGGGATTTCGGATGGGCGGTGCTGCAGCTGAGAAGCGGGTTTCCGAGCCCGTTAGCGGGTATGCGCCCGCCATCGCCTCCGCTCTGCGCACCATCGAGACGGAGTGCGAGGGCCTGCGCTGCCTCATGGAGGCCATCGGCAACGGTCTCGGCGCCGCATTTTCGGAGGCCGTCGCCCTAATTTCGGCCGCCAGGGGCCGTGCCATCCTCACGGGCATGGGCAAATCGGGCCATGTCGGCCGAAAGATCGCCGCGACACTGGCCTCGACCGGCACGCCGGCTCTCTACGTTCACCCGGCCGAGGCGAGTCACGGCGACCTCGGCATGATCCAGCCGGAAGACGTCGTCGTCGCCCTGTCCTGGTCGGGCGAGACGACGGAGCTCGCCAACATCATCGGCTATGCGAGGCGCTACCGCGTGGGCCTCATTGCCATCACCGCCAATGCCGGATCGACGCTAGGTCGAGAGGCGGATATCTGCCTGACCCTGCCCAAGGCCCGCGAGGCCTGCCCCAATGGGCTCGCACCCACAACCTCGACGGCAATGCAGCTCGCCCTCGGCGACGCCCTCGCAATCGCGCTGCTCGAGGCGCGTGGCTTCTCTGCCCGCGAGTTCGGCATCTATCATCCAGGCGGACGTCTGGGGGCTTCCCTCAGGCAGGTGCGCGAGGTGATGCATGCGGGCGACCAACTGCCGTTGGTGAAGCGCGGCACGGCCATGCGCGCGGCCATCGCCGAGATCGACGCCAAGGGGTTCGGATCGGTGGTTGTCGTGGAAGAGGACGGCCGTCTCGCCGGTATCCTCACCGACGGCGACTTGCGCCGAAACGTCTTCAGGGCCGATCTCGACAACCTCGCCGTCGAGGCCCTGATGAGCATCAGGCCGCGCACGGTGCATCCCGAGACCCTTCTCGCCAAAGCCCTGGAAATCCAGGAATCGATGAAGATCACCTCGCTGATCGTGGTGGAGAACGAACGCCCGGTCGGCCTCGTCCATTACCATGACTTGCTGCGGGCCGGGGTCGCGTAACGGAGAGGACCCGCAGGGATTCTGCGTCACCCGCAATGACTGACGATAGCCGCCTAGGAGCGGTTCAAGGCGGCTCGTTCCGGTTCACTCCGATCCATCGGCAAGGACCGTGCAAAGCGCGCGGCTCGTCCGGCGTCAGTCTCAGACCTGCAGGCAGGATAGGACCGGTTCGAGCATTTCATCGATCGTCTCACGCAACGACTCGGCCGGCCCCAACGCGCCATCGAGCGCGAGCCGCGCCAAGCCGTGGACGAGGGACCAGCAGGCAATCGCTTTCGGATCGGCACGGGTCGTCGCGCCTCCCATCTCGAACGGAATGCCGGCCACCGCCGCTCTCAGGAGACCGAAGGCGCGACCGGCCGCCGCCATGTAGGCCGCGTCGCTCGTATCGATCCGCGCACAGCGCCACATCGTGTCGAATTCGGCCGGATGATCAAGAGCGAAGGCGACGTAGGACCGGCCCTGATCGCGAATACGCTCGTCCCGATCCGCGGCGGCGGAATCAGCGTTTGCCAGCGCATCGCCGAGGATTCGGAAGCCCTCCGTCGCCACGGCTGTGAGAAGCCCTCTGGCATCGCCGAAATGATGCTGGGGGGCCGCCGGGGAGACACCCGCGCGCCGCGCCGCTTCCCTCAGCGAGAATCCATCGATCCCGCGCTCTCTCAGGGTTGCGGTCGCCGCCTGGATCAGGGCGGTGCGCAGGTCCCCATGATGGTAGGCGGCATCCCTGACCTCACGAGGAGCATTCGATCGCTTGACAGTGTCAAGATTCGTCTTCATGCTCAATCTATACGCTGTCAAGATGACGTGGGACAACAGATGATCTCTGCGGCAAGCCTGTTCTCCCTCTGCAATGGTCTCGCCCTCCTCACCTGGGTGGTCCTGTCGGTTTCCCTGTTCGTGCCATTCATCCGTCGCTGGACATGGATCGGAGCCGGCCTCGTCGTCCCGGCCCTCCTCGCCGTGGCCTATATCGGAACCCTTGCGGCAGGGCTTGCCGGCGGAGCGAGGGGCGGTTTCGATTCCATCGAGGCGGTGCGGTCGCTTTTCGCCGATGATCACGCCCTGACAGCGGGCTGGATCCACTACCTCGCCTTCGACCTTTTCGTCGGCACTTGGATCGCCCGCACCGGGATCGCCGCGAAGCTCTCGCCGCTGCTCATCCTGCCGTGCCTCCTTCTGACATTCCTCGTCGGCCCCGCCGGACTGCTCCTCGCCCTCGTCATCGGCTTCAGCACCAGCAGACCCATCCTGAAGGAGCAGACATGACCGCACATGTCGTCGCTGGAGACGTGAATCGATCGATCTTTTTCACGCGGCTTCGCGCCGACGATCCGCTCCTCACCGCCTTCGGCCTCGCCTGTCTCATGACGGCCGCCCTGACCTTTGCTCTGCCCCTCATCGACGGGCGACTCATCCAGGGCGTCCCCGTCTGGGTAAAGCCCGCGAAGTTCTTCGTCTCGGTCGGCGTCTATGCCCTGACCTTCGCCTGGCTCACGGGCTATGTTCGCCCGGAGCGCCGCCACGTTCGCTCCCTGCAAATCGGACGTGTCATGATCGTCGGCGCTGGCGGGTTCGAGCTCGGCTACATCACCCTCCAGGCTGCTTTCGGCCAAGCCTCTCATTTCAACGACGGTGATCCCCTCCACGCGATCTTGTATGCTCTGATGGGAATCATGGCCCTGACGCTGCTGGCCAGCAAGATACCCCTCATCGTTGAGATCATGCGTCGGCCTGTCCACGGCCTGGAGCCGAGCCTGCACTGCGCCGTAGTGCTGGGTCTTACGATAACGGTGGTCCTCGGCGCGGTCACGGGCATCGCCATCAGCGCCAACGACGGTCACTCGGTCGGCGCAACCGGTACAGGACTGCCTCTGCTAGGCTGGAACCAAGGCGGGGGCGATCTCAGGGTCGCCCATTTCTTTGGTATGCATGGCGAGCAGATCCTCCCGCTTTTCGCTGCCTGCCTCATTTCCCTCGGCCTTAGCAGACGGCTTCTGCTCGTGACGCTTGCAGCACTGCTTCTTTTCGGCCTGACCATCGGCACCTGGCTGCAGGCCGCGTCCGGCATCGCCTTTCCGTTCGGTTGATGAGGCGGCCGGTCCGGCTTTGAGGCAGCGCCGAGCTCGCCTATGGTCGCGGGAATGCCGCCCGTGCCCCGCCCCGTCCGCCGCCTCGACCCGATCCTCGTGGACCGTATCGCCGCAGGCGAGGTGGTGGAGCGTCCGGCCTCCGCGGTGAAGGAGCTCGTGGAGAACGCCATCGATGCGGGAGCATCCAGCATCGAGGTGACGATCGAGGCGGGCGGGCGCCGCCTGATCCGGGTGGTGGATGACGGCGCCGGCATGAGCGCCGACGATCTCACTCTCGCGGTGGAGCGCCACGCCACGTCGAAACTCCCCAATGGCGACCTCACCCGCATCGACTCCCTGGGCTTTCGCGGCGAGGCGCTACCCTCGATCGGCGCGGTGGCGCGCCTCTGCCTCACCAGCCGGACGGCGGATGCCGAGACCGGATCGACGCTGGTGGTCGATGCCGGCATCAAGGGCGAGGTCCGTCCGGCCCCGGGTCCGCGCGGCACCCGGATCGAAGTCACCGACCTGTTTTCGGCGACGCCGGCACGGCTGAAGTTCCTCAAATCCGACCGCGCCGAAGCACTGGCCATCGCCGATGGACTGCGGCGTCTCGCGGTGGCGCAGCCGCGCATCCGCTTCGCCTTCCGCTCCGAGAGCGGCAGCGCCCTCGTATTTCCCGCTGAGGCCGGCGACGACGCGCCCCTACGCCGGCTGGTGGCGGTGTTGGGGCCGGATTTCGGCGCCAGCTCAGCCCCTCTGGCCATGGCGCGCGAAGGTTTTGCTCTGGCGGGTCATATCGGCCTCCCGAGCTATCATCGCGGCGCGGGCAACCAGATCCATTTCACGGTCAACGGCCGCCCCGTTCGCGACAGGCTCCTGCTCGGCGCAGTACGGGGTGCCTATGCCGACACGATGAGCTCAGACCGGCACCCGGTGCTCGGCCTCGCCATCATCTGCGATCCCGGCCTCGTCGACGTGAACGTGCATCCCGCCAAGACCGAGGTGCGGTTCCGCGAGCCCGGCCTCGTGCGTGCGCTCATCGTCAGCGCCATCCATGAGACCCTGCGTCAGGTCGGCGCGCGCAGTGCCAGCACCGGTGCCGCCCGGACTCTCGATGCCCTGCAACCGAGCCATTCCTCACCGATCATGCGACCGGCGATGACGGCGCATGCCGGGCGAGGCGCATGGTCTGGTCGCGTGCCGCTACCCACGCGATTACCGTCCTTCGGCGCTCCGGCCGAATACGGTGCGCCGCCGCGATATGGATCGCCCGAAGGCTCGTCGGACGATGCCTACCAAGCCGGCTTTCCCGAGGTCGACTTCTCGCGAGCAGGCTTCGGCGAGGCGCCGCAGGCGCTGTTTGCCGGCGATCTCGCGCCGCCGGCCGCCGATCTCCGCCAATCGGAGATCGAACCGCCCCACGACGACCATCCCCTGGGGGCCGCCCGCGCGCAGCTTCACGAGACCTACATCGTTGCCCAGACGAGCGACGGGATCGTCCTCGTAGACCAGCACGCGGCGCATGAACGCCTCGTCTACGAGCGCTTGAAGCGCGAGCGCGCCGCCGGCGGCATTGCCCGACAAGGCCTCTTGATCCCCGACGTGGTGGAGATGGCGCCCGAAGATGCCGAGCGCCTGATTGCTGCCGCAGCGGATCTCGACCGCCTCGGCCTCACCGTGGAGCCTTTCGGCACGGGTGCGGTTCTCGTACGCGAAGTGCCCGTGGCGCTGGCCGATTCCGCTACCAGACGCCTGCTGGAGGACATCCTCACTGCCCTCGACGAGAGCGGCCTCGAGGAGGGCAGCGCCGACGGCACCGAGGGCGGTCCGCTCGGGCGACGCCTCGACGCGATCCTCTCACGCATGAGTTGCCACGGCTCGATCCGGGCCGGGCGCCGCCTCCGGCCCGAGGAGATGAACGCCCTTCTGCGCGAGATGGAGGCGACTCCCTTCGCGGGGACCTGCAATCATGGCCGCCCGACCTTCGTGGAATTGAAGCTCGCCGATATCGAACGGCTGTTCGGACGGCGCTGACCTGAGCCCGGCTGGGCGAGTCCGAGGTGGATCATGGAACGAGCGTCCGTTGCTCGGGCCAGACCCTATCGAGAAGCCCTGACCGGAGCTTGCCCGGAAAATCTCGAGATCGTCACACTCGTATCGCCGTAAGACCGCCGCTCGAGTTCGGCGAAACATTCCGGCAGGGCGAGGCTCGCACTGGAGCCTTCCTCCACTACGACGAGCGCTCCCGGTGCGAGCCAACAACCGGCCATCGCGGAGGCGAGTGCTGCCGGGGCGAGGTCGCGGCCATAAGGCGGGTCGCAGAAGACAAGGGTGAAGGTGCCGCTGGTGCCTGCGGGTCCGAGCTTGGTGGCGTCACGCCGGAACAGACGGGTCTTGCCGGCGCATCCGAGCGCCTCGATGTTCTCGCGGATGAGCCCGCGCGCTTCCGCCCCCTCGTCCACGAGGAGGGCAGAGCTCGCGCCGCGCGAAAGAGCCTCGAAACTCAACGCGCCCGTCCCAGCAAAGAGATCGAGCACCCGCGCGCCGGAGACAGCATCGTCATAGGCGTGGGCGAGGACGTTGAAGAGCGCTTCGCGCAGGCGATCCGACGTCGGCCGGATCGTGTCTGATTTCGGGGAGACGAGGCGGCGGCCACTCAGGTCGCCGCCGACGATTCTCACCGGGAACCGCCACGCGGCGGACGCCCACCGCTGCCTCCGGGCTTACCGCCCGCACCGCCACTGCGATTGCCAAAACCGCCGGGCTTCGCCGCAGTGCCGTGACGGGATGAACCGCCTGCCTTGAAGCCGCCGGGCCTCGCGCCACCGGGCTTTCCGCCACCGCCGGGTTTGCCGAAACCACCGGACTTGCCAAATCCGCCGGGCTTGCCGCCCGCACGGAAACCGCCGCGATCGGAACCCGAACGTTCGGCACCGATGTCACGATCGCCACCGGAACGCTCGTCGCCACGGCCCTTGAAGCCCTCACCCTTGAAGCCACCCGGCTTGTATCCGCCGGGCTTGCCGCCGCCAGGGCGAAAACCTCCCGGACGATCGTCACCGCCGCGGAATCCGCCGGGCTTCTCACTTCGGAAACCGGACGGCCTGTCGCCGCGTGGTTCTCCTCGATTGAAGGAGGGCCGCTCTGCGCGCTCGCCGGAACCACCGACCTCGCGGGGCTTGAAGGTGCGCGGCCGCTCGGTGCCATCAGGACGGCCGAAACCGCCACGCGGAGCCTCGTCCCTGCGCGGGGGTCTGGCATCGTTATCGAATCGGCGTTGCGGCGGCCGGGTGTTGGCCTCTTCGCGGCGAGCCACCTTGGCATCGGACTGGCGAACGGTTCGGACCGGACGCTCGGCTCCCCCCGTCTCGATGCGCCGTGCCCCACGGTCGCGACGATGCGGCTCGGGAGCCGGCTCCTGCGGGCTCGGCTTCAGGCGCTCGACCAGGACCCGGCGCTCGCCGGTGCTGATGGCCCCGACGCGTTCGCGCCCGCGAGCCGCGGAGGCTTCGCGCTCGGCTTTCGGATCGGCGCCGCGGCGGGGGATCTTCACCCGGCGCGGACCTTCCTCCTGCGGTGCGGCCTCTTCGGCACGCCAGACCGAGCGACGGGGACCAGCGCTGTTGCCGCCGGTGGGCACCCGCGCCGGTTCGGCAGGCTTGCGCATGGGACGATCGCCGCCACGATCGCGGTCTCCACCGCGCTCGCCGCCGCGCGATGCATCGTCATAGCTGCGTCCGGCGCTTCGGGCCGCAGCCGCAGAAGCGCTGCGTGCAGGCTGTTTGGCCTGCTGCTGGGCGGCTTTCGGGGAGCCGAACGGGGCTATGGGCTCGCGGTTGGGACTGGTGAAATCGACGCCGGCCTGCTCGGAAAGAGCCGGGCCGAGCTGCTCCTTGAGCACCTTCGTGCGGATCTCCTCGACCAGACCGACTTCGAGATCGCCGAGTTGGAACGGGCCGAAGGACAGACGGATCAGCCGGTTCACGGCCAGACCCAGATGTTCGAGGATGCGCTTGACCTCGCGGTTCTTGCCCTCGCGCAGACCCAGCGTCAGCCAGAGGTTGTCGCCCGACGCCCGGTCGAGGACCGCATCCACCGGGCCGTAATCCATCCCATCGATGGTGACGCCCTTGCGCAGCTTGTCGAGCTCGGCCTGTGTCGTGTCGCCGTGCGCACGGACACGGTAGCGCCGGAGCCATCCCGTATCGGGATGAGCGATCACCTTGGCGAGACCGCCATCGTTGGTGAGCAGCAGTAGCCCTTCGGTGTTGATGTCGAGGCGCCCGATGGCCACGACCCGCGGCAGGTCCTCCGGCAGGGATTCGAAGACGGTCTGGCGCCCTTCCGGGTCGCGGGCCGTTGTCACGAGTCCGCGCGGCTTGTGGAAGATCCAGAGCCGCGTGCGCTCGCGAGCGGGCAAGGGCTCGCCATCGACGGTGATCTCGTCTTCGGGAGTGACGTTGATCGCCGGCGAGATCAGCACCTTGCCGTTCAGGGTCACGCGCCCTTCCGCGATCATCACCTCGACGTCGCGGCGCGAGGCGATGCCGGCCCGCGCGATCGCCTTGGCGATGCGGTCGCCGTCGGGAACCGTCTCGTCACCGGAATCCGTCGTCGCGGAACTCCCGGACTCCCGGGCTGGCGGCCTCGGCAGAGCCGCCTTGCGGCGCAAAGGGGCGTCACCGCCTCTGGCAGCCGCAGCGCGGCGCGGCTTGGGTTGTTCTTCGGCCGAGGGGCCGGGCACACCTGCATCGGTCGCCGGGGACCATGTTTCGGTGGACACGCTATCGGTCGCAGGCACGTCCTCGGACCCGCCCGTCTGTTCGTCTGTCTTGTCGCTCATCCGAGCCCCATAACAGAGCGGGGGCGAGGTTGCGAGCGATTGCGCGTGGAGCGCAATGCCCGGAATGCAAAGACGACTTGCAACAGCGCAGAAAAAAGGCGGCCTCCAGGCCGCCTCTCCCTATCGCAACATCAATTTGGGTGAAGGCTCAGAGCTTGCTCTTCACCGTGTCGGCGGCGTTCTTCACGCCATCCTTGGCATCGCCGACGGTCTTCTGGGTCTCGCCCTTCAGTTCCTGGGCTTTGCCCTCGGCCTTAAGCTTGTCGTTGTCAGTGACGTTGCCGATGCCCTGCTTCACGTTGCCGACGGCTTCGTTGGCGAGGCCCTTGATCTTGTCGGTGGTGCTGCTCATCGTCTGCTCCTGAAAGATCCTGCGGTCCAGCCGCTTCGGGAATGAAACGGCCACGCCGCTGCGATGTTCCTGCGACGGGCGATCACGTGACCTCGACCGGACAGTTTCCTTAACGAACACAAAAGCTTGGGCTTGAACGCAGTGAAGGCGCCATTCTACCGCGAGCCCGCAACCGACCCACTGAGCCTCGCCTTCGACGCCGCCCGTCGCGCAGCCGCCGAGGGCGAGGTGCCGGTGGGTGCCGTCGTTGTGAGGGACGGCATGGTGCTGAGTGTCGCCCACAATCGCCCGCGAGCGCTCCGCGATCCCACCGCCCATGCGGAGATCCTCGCGATCCGCGCCGCCTGCGCCGCGATCGGCGACGAGCGCCTCGTCGGCTGTGATCTCTACGTCACCCTCGAACCATGCCCGATGTGTGCCGGTGCCATTTCGTTCGCGCGCATCCGCCGTGTCTATTTCGCGGCCCTCGACCCGAAAGGCGGTGGGGTCGAACACGGTCCCCGCGTCTTCAACCAGCCTACCTGCCATCATGCGCCGGACGTCTATGGCGGCTTACGCGAGGCGGAAGCCGCGCTTCTCCTTCGTGACTTCTTCCGCGACAGGCGGGAGGCCTGAAACCGGGAGCTCCCAGGAAGGTGCGGACGTTCCGCTCCGAAGAAACGAGATACGGAGATGTCCCATGGTCCCGACCTATAGGCGTGCCTTCATCGTCGGTGCCGGTGAGGGGCTGAGCGCCTCGCTGGCCCGGCGCTTGGCTCGCGAAGGTCTCCGCATCGGCCTCGCTTCGCGTTCCATCGGAAAGCTCGGAACGCTGGCAGCCGAGACAGGCGCAGCCATTCATTCCTGCGATGCCGTCCACCCGGGCGAGGTGGAAGCCTTGTTCGCGAGGATGGAACCGGCCCTCGGCGGACCGCCCGACGTGGTCGTCTATAATGCGAGCGGCCGGCTGCGCGGGCCGATCGCGGATCTCGATCCGGATGCCGTCCGCCACTCACTGATGGTCTCGGCCTATGGCGGTTTCCTCGTGGCCCAGGCCGCCGCACGGCGCATGCTGCCGGCACGCCATGGCGCCATCCTGTTGACCGGCGCTTCGGCCAGCGTGAAGGGCTATGCCGAATCCGCAGCCTTCGCCATGGGCAAATTCGCCCTGCGCGGCCTGTCGCAGAGCTTGGCACGTGAGCTTCATCCCAAGGGCATCCACGTTGCCCATTTCGTCATCGACGGTGGCATCCGCAGCATCTCCCGCCCGGAGCCCGCAGGTGCGCCGGATAGCCTCCTCGATCCAGACGCCATCGCCTCGGCCTACTGGGACGTCCTGCGCCAGGATCGCAGCGCCTGGACGTCGGAGATCGAGCTCCGGCCGTGGGTCGAGCGGTTCTGACCTTGATCGGTGAGCCGGGATCCGATCTCTCCGCTCACGCCGCCGCCAGAGGCTTCGAGACATCTTCGAGGGATTTGCCCTCGGCCGCCGTACCCCAGATGCCGCCGACGATGGCGGCGACCGCCATGAGCGCGGCACCGATTGCGTAGCCGATCAGGACGTTGTCGCGGGAGCCTGTCTCCACCAGCGCGCCGAACAGGAGTGGTCCCGACACGCCGCCGATACCGGTACCCAGCGCATAGAACACGGCGATGGCCAGCGCCCGGATTTCCAGGGGAAAGGTCTCGGCGACGGTGAGATAGGCAGCACTTGCAGCGGCGGAAGCGAAGAAGAACACCACCATCCAGGCCGCCGTCTGGCCGACGGGACCGAACACCTCGATCTTGAACAGGTAACCGGTGATGGTGAGCAGCACCGCCGAGATACCGTAGGTGAAGGCAATCATCTGTCGGCGGCCGATCGTGTCGAACAGGCGCCCGAGCAGCAGCGGGCCGAGGAACGAGCCGAGCGCGAAGGGCAGCAGGTACCAGCCGACATGGTCACCCGGCACCTGATAGAAGCGCTGCAGCACCAGGGCGTAGGTGAAGAACAGCGCGTTGTAGAAGAACGCCTGTGCTACCATCAGTGCGAGGCCTACCAGCGTCTGCTTGCGGTGACCGACGAGCATGGTCCCGAACACCTCCTTCAGTGGCGTGTGGCTGCGGGTCTTCAGCTTCATGCGCTTCTTCTCGTCCACCGGCGGCAGCGTGATGCCTTCGTCGGTAAAGCGCTTCTCGATGCTGGTGACGACCCTGTCCGCCTCGGCGACGTAGCCGTGAGTGGCGAGCCAGCGCGGGCTCTCGGGAATCCAGGTCCGCAGCAACAGGATCACGAGGCCGATGCCGCCGCCCACGAAAAAGGCGATGCGCCATCCCCAGGCCGGATCGATCATACCGGGCCGCAGAACCGCTATGGAAAGGAACGAGCCCAACGCCGCCCCGATCCAGAACGAGCCGTTGATGACGAGGTCGGTCCATCCGCGCACGCGAGCCGGCACGAGTTCCTGGATCGTGGAGTTGATGGCTGTGTACTCGCCGCCGATCCCGGCCCCGGTGAGGAAGCGGAAGATGCAGAAGCTGTAGATGTTCCACGACAAGCCGGTGGCAGCGGTAGCGGCGAGGTAGAGCGCCAGCGTGATGAAGAACAGCTTCTTGCGGCCGATCCGGTCGGTGAGCCAGCCGAAGCCGAGTGCCCCGACGACCGCTCCGACGAGGTAGGAACTCGCGGCCAGTCCGATATCGAATTCGGTGAAGCTCATGGGCGCGGCGCGGAGCGCTCCCACCAGGGAACCGGCGAGCGTCACTTCGAGGCCGTCGAGAACCCAGGTGATGCCGAGCGCCACGATGACGAGAACGTGGAAGCGGCCCCAGGGCAACCGGTCGAGACGAGCGGAGATGTCGGTATCGATCACCGTGCCCATGGGAACCCGCTCGGGAGGGCTCGAGCCGGCTGTAGCCTCGACCTTACTCGTCATCGACGCCTCATTAACTGTGCAACACGATAGCTGTTGGCAATGAACGGCCAAGCCTCGCGGTTCCGTCGGCGTCTTTACCGGTTCACGCTTCACTCAGGGCGCGCGTCTCCGGGTGCCTCGTCCGATGAATCCCCGACTTCTCTCCGCCATCCTTGCCACGACCGCCCTCGCGGGTGCCATGCTCGCGCCGGCACCCGTCCGAGCCGAAGAGAATTCGCGCCTTCGGCCGAGCGGCGCCGAACGATGGCGCCTCCGTCCAGCAGAGGTGACGACGACGGGCACGATCGTCCCCGTGACGAAGAATCGCCCGATCTCCGACATCCCGGCGGAGCGGCGTTCCGTTCGGGTGGTCTATCCCGGCCTCCTGGCGGACCGGTAGCGTCAGGTCTCGGCGAGGCGCGGATCGAGGGCGTCTCCGAGACCGTCGCCGAGGACGTTGAGGGCGATCAGGGTCACGACGAGGAACGACGCCGGACCGGCGAGCATCCAGGGTGCGGATTCGAGGGCGCGCGACCCTTCCGCGATGAGCGCGCCCCAGCTCGTCGCTGGTTCCTGCACCCCGAGGCCGAGGAACGACAGGAAGCTTTCGAGCAGGATGACCTTGGGCACGAGCAGGGTCGCCGCCACGGTGACGGGACCCAGCGTGTTCGGGACGATGTGGCGCCACAGGATGGCCGGCGTCGAAAGCCCGAGCGCCTCTGCGGCCCGCACGAAATCGCGGGTGCGCAAGGAGAGGGTCTGGGCGCGAACGAGGCGGGCCATGTCGAGCCATTCCACCGCGCCGATCGCCACCAGGATCAGCCCTAATCCGGAGCGGAAGAATACCAGCAGCATGATCACGAAGAAGACGAAGGGTAGGGCGTAGAGCATGTCGACGAGGCGCATCATCACCGCGTCGACGACACCGCCGAGATAGCCGGCGACCGCGCCGTAGCTCACCCCGATAAGCAGCGCCACGGCGGTGGCGACCGCTCCGATCAGCAGGGACACCCGGCCCGCGACGAGGCTTCGGGTCAGGAGGTCGCGCCCGAGCACGTCGGTGCCCAGGATGAAGCGCAGGCGCCGGACGGGTGCCTCCACCACGAGGCGGCGCCCGCCATCCTGGCGCTCGACGATCGAGGCCGGGCCGAACAGGTCCGAGCGGGGCAGGTAGATCAGCACGCGCTCGTCGATGGGCTTGGCCGCATCCGAAAGCACCATGCGGACACTACCGCCCGTCACCACAATGCCTGAAGCCGCGACACGCATCCGGAAGGCGAGGCGGGTCAGGGCGGGGGCGATCTCATCGGGCTCGGGATGGGCGGCGAGGCCCGGCGCCGTGCGCACCAGATCGGGATAGATCCGCCCCGGATCGTGGCCAGTGAAGAGCGGCCCGACGAGGCAGGCGAGGGTCGTCGTGACCAGGACAAGGAAGGCGGCGAGGGCGCTCCGATTGCGGGCAAGCCGAGCCCAGGCGCGGCTCATCGTGCCGTTCTCAGGCGCGGATCGAGGAAGGCGCAGAGAATGTCAGCCACGATGTTGAGGACGATGACGAACACAGCGACCAGCACGACCGTGCCCATCACCAGCGTGTAATCGCGGTTCAGCGCCCCGTCGACGAAGGCACGCCCGATCCCGGGCAGGCCGAAGATCGTCTCCACCACCACCGATCCGGTCAGCAGCGCCGCGGCCGTAGGTCCGAGGATGGAGGTCACGGGCAGCAGCGCCCCGCGCAGGGCGTGCCGGGCGACGAGCCAGGGCGGCAGGCCCATGGCTCGCATGGTGCGGACCGGCTGGGCGTTCAGGGTCTCATTGAGGGAGGCGCGTGTCAGCCGGGCGATGGCACCGATCTGCGGCAGGGCGAGGGCAAGCACGGGAAGCACGAGATGCGAGGGGGCGCCGCCCTCCCAGCTTCCCACCGGCAGCCAGCGCAGCGTCAGTCCGAACACGATCTGCAGCAGCGGCGCCACGACGAAATTGGGCACCGCCAGGGTCAACCCGGCGAAGAGACCTATGGCCCGGTCGATCCATCCTCCGCGCCGGAAAGCGGCGAAGGCTCCGAGGCCGATGCCGACGGTCAAGGCCAGGACGAGGGCGAGGCCACCGAGGATCATGGAGACGGGCAGGCCGCGCGCGAAGAGATCCGCGACGGTGAGGTCCCGGAACGAGAATGACGGTCCGAAATCGCCCCGCAGCAGCGCCGCGATGTAGCGCCCGTACTGGACGATGAGGGACTGATCGAGACCGTAGACACGGGCGAGGTTCTGCATCGCGGCCGGCGGCAGCGGACGCTCGAGGTCGAAGGGCCCTCCCGGAGCGAGGCGGATCAGGAAGAAGCTGCCGGTGACCAGGAGGAAAAGGGTCGGGATCGCCTGGACGAGGCGACGAAGGATGAGGCCGATCATGCCGCTATCCCGGCACTCATGTCGCGAGCCTGAGAAACCGCGTCGGCGAGGCGTTGCGCAGGTTCGGGTGATAGCCGGTAAGACGCGGCGAGATCAGCGCCTTCGAGCGCGTGTGGAGCACGGGAATCCAGGGCAGGTCGCCTAGGATGATCGTCTCGGCTCGAAACAGGATATCGGCACGCTTGGCGACGTCCCGTTCGGAGGCCGCCTCGCGCATCAGGCGGTCATAGGCCGGGTTGGCGTAGCGGCCGGGATTGAGCCCGTCATTGCCGGTCTCCAGCAGGAACAGGAAGTTCTGCGGGTCGGAGTAATCGGCGAACCAGGACATGCGCGCGACGTCGAAATCGCCACCGTCGCGCAGATGGGCAAAGTGGGTCTTCGCATCGGTGTAAACGAGGCGGGTCTCGATGCCGACGCTGCGCCACATGTCGGCGATAGCCACCGCCGTATTGCGGTTGTTGTCGGTCGTGTTGAAGCGATACTCAACCTTCAGAGGCTTGCCGCCAGGTCCATACCCGGCTTCCGCGAGCAGCGATCGTGCCTGCTCCTCGCGGTCGATCGGCAGGGCATTGCGGCCTTCGAGCTCCGGCGGCATGCGGTAGTTGTCGAGACCCGGCGGGCACAGGGAATAGGCGGGCGACATGGTCTCGCCCCAGAGCCGCTCGGCCAGGAACTCGCGGTCGATCACCAGGGACAGCGCCCTCCGCAGCCTAACGTCGTCGAAGGGCGGCTTTCGCGTGTTGACGGCAAGAGCATAGAGCCCGAGCGACGGTCCGAGGATGACCTGGCGGCCGAATCTCGCCTTGAGGGAGGTCATCTGATCGCCCGGGAGGTCAGCGAGCGAGTCGATCTCGCCACCGGCATAGCGGCGGACAGCGCTTGAAAGGTCGGGCGTCGGCAGGAAGGCCACGGTCTCGATCGTAATGCTGGCCGCCGCGTGGAAATAGGGATTGCGCTTCAGCGTGATGCGGTCGTTCGGCACCATGTCGACGAGGGCGTAGGCGCCGTTGCTGACGAGGTTGCCCGGACGAGTGAAGGCATCGCCGAAACGCGCGATCGAGGGCGGGTGCACCGGCAGTGAGGTCTGGTGTGTGAGGAGTTCGAGGAGGTAGGGCGTCGGCTGTTCGAGGGTGACGACAAGGATACGTGCCTCCGGCGAAGCCACGCCGAGCGCGTCCGGCGGCGCCTCGCCCTGGTTCACGGCACGGGCATTCTTCAGCGGATACAGGACTTCCGCATATTTCGCCGCTGTCGCCGGGCTCATGATCCGGCGCAACCCGAAAACGAAGTCGGCGGCCGTCACCGGATCGCCGTTCGACCAGCGCCCATCCTCGCGCAGGTGGAACGTATAGGTCAGAGCGTCGTCGGAGATTGTCCAATGGGTCGCCGCACCGGGGATGATGGCGCCGTGATTGTCGTAGGTTAGCAGCCCCTCGTAGAGGTCGCGAAGGATATGCGCCTCCGCCACAGTGGAGGATTTGTGCGGGTCGAGGGTCTCGGGATCGGCATCGTTGCC
This sequence comes from Methylobacterium marchantiae, assembly GCF_042679825.1. Classification (NCBI taxonomy): domain Bacteria; kingdom Pseudomonadati; phylum Pseudomonadota; class Alphaproteobacteria; order Hyphomicrobiales; family Methylobacteriaceae; genus Methylobacterium; species Methylobacterium marchantiae. The sequence continues at coordinate 90,601 of NZ_JBHTND010000012.1, forward strand.
GCGCCGGTAGACGGATGACGGCGCGGCCCGCGCCGACCCGGCGGCAACCATGAGCGCCGCTCCACCGCCGATGAGGCAGGCGCGCCGGTCCGGGCGCATCGCGGCGCTCAGGCGCCGGTCTGCGCGGTGAAGCCGGCCGCCTCGATCCCGGCGAGCGCGCAGAGCTCGTCATTGTCCGAGGTGTCGCCCGAGATACCGACAGCACCTATGACCTCGGCGCCGTCGCGGATCAGGACGCCGCCCGGAACCGGCACCATTGCGGCGGGCCCAACGAGGTGGCTCACCGCCGCCACGAAATAGGCCTGCTCCTCGGCGCGCTTGTGGATCGCGCGACCGCCGAGGCCGAGGGCGAGGCAGCCATTGGCCTTGCCCATGGCCACCTCGGCGCGGCGCAGGGATGTTCCGTCCTCGGACGCCATCGCTTTGAGCGCGCCGCGCGCATCGTAGACCACCACCGCGAGGGGCTTCAGGCTATGCTCGCGCGCCGTCCTGAGGGCAGTGGCGACGATGGTCTGGGCGGAGGAAAGGGTCAGGTCGGGCATCGGCGTACCGGGGCGGTGAGTGACGGGTCATACCCGACCTACAGCATCCCCCCGGATATCGCATCCATGACGATACTTCAGGTCCTCGCGGCTGCAGAGACAAGGTCCCACGGGTTGAGCGGTTGTGTCCGCCCCTCGACGTGCGATTGCCCCCGGCCTCATCCGGCAAAGCCGGCGAGGAACGCATCGTAGCGCTGCGTGACCGACCGCAGATCCTCGAAATGCGGGAAGGCTCCGGTGGGAAACACGTCGACGACCCAGTTCGGGCGGCCCGCCACGCGCTCAGCGTAGCGGTAATCAACGAAGTCGCCGCGCTTCCCGTGGATCATCCAGACCGGGAGGAAGAGGGATTCGTAAAGCCGGCCCGGCGAATCCGGGAACAGCGCGCCGGACAGGAACGAGAACGGCGCGTGCCGGGCCCCGGGACGATGAGCGGAGGCGTAGTCGTAGGCGAGCAGGCCCTCATCGATGTCCTTCGAGCCCCAGGTCTTCTCCAGGAAGAAGCGCATGCTCGGCCGGCTCACCAGGAGATCGAACAGCGGCTCCCCCCAGAGCGGTGCGTTCAGCATGGTGCGGGCGACGGCGCCGCCGTGCCGGGTCCGGTCGCGGTGCCGCCCGATGAAGCGGGCGTCGAAGCCCGTGGGGCTGACGAGGCCGAGGCTGCGATAATCGGCCGGTGAATCCAGGGCGGCGGCGGCAAGGTACTCGCATGAGAGGGACAGGGCGACGGCATCGATCGGTGCGCCGCCGTGTCGAGACCTTATCTCGGACGTGACGGCGTGGATCGCGTCCGCCATCAGGCCGGGGGTGTAGACCCGGTCGCTGCGCTCCGAGAAACCGAAGCCTGGCAGGTCGAGGGCATAGACCGGCCGGGTTGCCGCGTAATGACGGTAGAGCGGGCGGATCTCATAGGCGTTGGCCGCCGCATTGACGGAGTGGATGAGCAAAAGCGGCACGCCCGGCGCGGACGCGCTCCCGTAGAGGCCGACCCCGCCCGCCATCGTCGCAAGGCATTCGTGCCGGCCGGGAAGGGCCGGGTGGAGCGGCTGCCGATGGTCGATCCCGAAGCGGCTGTAGGCGATCCAGGCGCCGGCCGCGCCAAGGGGCAGTAACGCGAGCTTGGCGGCGAGGCCGGTGCGGGCCGCGGACCTGTCGCGTCGGGTCGGTGAAGGCATGGGAACGTCCGGATGCTGGATCTGATGCGGGAAACGCCAGGCGTCGTCCGAACGTTGCCAGAGCGGGCACGAGGCCGCAGCGTCGTTCGGAGGAGCCTCTCTACCAGCCGCTATCCGTCACGCCGTCGCCTCCTCGATTTCCCCGCTCAGCTCAAGCCACTCCTCCTCCGCCGCTTCAAGGGCAGCGGCCGCGTCCGAACGCATCTTGGCGAGCTCGCCGGCCTTGGCGGCGTTGGTCTGGAAGGCGGTACCGTCGGCAAGCGCCGCGTCGATCTTTGCCATGGCATCGGTGAGCTTCTTCATCCGCGCCTCGACGCCCTCCAACTTCTTGCGCAGGGGGGCAAGGGCCACGCGACGGTCGGCATTGGAGCGACGCTCCAACGCCTTCACCCCGCCGCCAGCCTCGGACGCGCCCTTCTCGGCCTCGCGCTCGGGGCCGGCGAGGACGAAGCGGCGGTAATCGTCCATATCGCCATCGAAGGCCTTCACGCTACCGTTGGCGACGAGCCAGAGGCGATCGGCGCAGGCTTCCACCAGGAAGCGATCGTGGCTTACCAGGATGACGGCGCCCTCGTAGTCGTTGATCGCCTCGACCAGGGCCTGACGGCTCTCGATGTCGAGGTGGTTGGTGGGCTCGTCGAGGATGAGGAGATGCGGCCCGTTGAAGGCCGCCAGCCCCATCAGCAGCCGCGCCTTCTCGCCACCCGAGAGCTGAGAGACCGGGGTCTCCGACTTCGTGCCGGAGAAGCCGAGGCGGGCGGCCGCAGCGCGCGCCTTCGATTCCGGCACGTCCGGCATGAGATCCCGGACATGGGCATAGGCGCTCTCGGCAGGGCGCAATTCGTCGAGCTGGTGCTGGGCGAAATAGGCCACCTCCATCTTGCCGGAACGCCGCATCTCGCCGCTGAGCGGAGGCAGACGCCCGCCAATGAGCTTGCAGAAGGTGGACTTGCCATTACCGTTGGCCCCGAGCAGCGCGACCCGATCATCGGGCGCCAGCGACAGGTTGAGGCCCGACAGCACGATCCGGTCGGAATAGCCCGCCTGCACCCGCTCCATGGCAACGATGGGCGGCGAAAGCGGCCGCTCCGGGCTCGGCAAGCGGAAGGCGGGCACGTCGTCCTCGATCACCGACGCGATGATCTCCATCTTGGCGAGGCGCTTGACGCGGGACTGAGCTTGGCGCGCCTTCGTGGCCTTAGCCTTGAAGCGGTCGACGAAGCTCTGGAGATGCGCCCGTTCGGCATCCTGCTTCACCTTGGCCTTGGCCTGAAGCACGCGCTTCTCGGCCACCTGCCGCGCGAAGGAGGTGTAGCCGCCCTTGTAAATGCTGAGCTTGCCGCGATCGAGGTGCAGGATGTGGTCGACGCATTCGTCGAGGAGGTCGCGGTCGTGGCTGATGATCACGGCCGTGCGCGGATAGCGCTCCAGGTAGTCGTAGAGCCAGATCGTGCCCTCGATGTCGAGGTAATTGGTCGGCTCGTCCAGCAGCAGCAGGTCGGGCTCTGAGAACAGCACAGCGGCCAGCGCAACGCGCATGCGCCATCCACCGGAGAAGTCCGAGCAGGGACGCCCCTGCGCCTCAGCGTCGAATCCCAGACCGTGCAGGATCGCCGCCGCGCGGGCCGGGGCCGAATGTGCCTCGATATCGACGAGGCGGGTCTCGATCTCCGCCCGGCGCAACCCGTCCGCATGCTCGGCTTCCGCCATCAGGCGGGAGCGCTCGGTGTCGGCGGCGAGTACCACCGCGTGCAGGGTCTCGGGACCGGCCGGCGCCTCCTGGGCCACCGCGCCGATGCGCATGCCCTTGGGCATCGACACGGTCCCGCCTTCGGTGGGAAGGTCTCCGAGGATGGCCTTGAACAAGGTGGTCTTGCCCGCGCCATTGCGGCCGACCAGCCCGACGCGGGCGCGGTCCGGAATCACGAAGGTGGCGCCGTCGAGGATCAGGCGTTCGCCGATGCGGTAGGTGAGGTCGTTGACGCGAAGCATGCCGCGTTCTGGCGAGGTGCGCGCCCGGAGGCAAGCAGCCTCACGTGAGTTCCCATGCGTCCGGATCGTTCATCAGGGCTTCGACGAGGGTGTGATTCAGCTCGTGGCCGGTATGTGCCGCCTCGATCCGGCCGAGGATCGGGTACCCCGCCAGGGCGAGATCGCCGATGAGATCGAGCATCCGATGGCGCACCGGCTCGTCGGGCACCTTCATACCGCCGAGGACGCGGCCGCCGATGATCCCGGCTGTCGAGGAGAGGGTCGCTCCCCGCAGCAACGGCTTGCACATAAGGAAGCCGTAGATCTTGGCGGGGATCGCCCATTTCAGCCGTCCGAAGCTGCGCGAGGGAGCGAGTTCCTCGGTGAACCTCTCCGGCGTGATGGTGCCGGACCAGTGCATGGCGCTGAAATGAGACAGTTCGAGACGGCCGGAGATGTGGAGTGCGTCCGCCGGTTCGATCCTCAACGTCCGATGTTCCCGGCACACCTCCAGCGGCCGCAACACGCGGATGCTGCGTCTCGGCGCATCGCTTTCGGTCCGGCCACTCGCACGCAGACCCACGCACCAGGGGAGGGCGCTTCCGTCGAAGATCGGCAGTTCTTCGGCGTCGAGGGAGATGAGCGCGTTGTCGATGCGATAGGCGCTGAGAGCGGCCAGCAGATGCTCCACGGTCCTGACCAGGGGACCTTCGACTGAGCGCAGCGCGGTGCAGAGCGGCTGCGTCTCACGGAACCGCCACGAGGCCGGCACATCCACCGCACGGCCTCGGGACAGGATCCGCCGAAAGACGATACCGTGGTTGTCGGTAGCCGGCGCCACCGTCACCGTGACACGGCGCCCGGTATGCAGGCCGTAGCCGGTCAGCCCGAAACCCGCGGACAGCGTCGCCTGCCGGTCGGCCACCTTCGGCAGGATCGCTGTTGGCGATGGATCGATCAATGTGATGGCCGGGTTCGCCATCGCGTCATGACTTGCCGACAAGACGAGAATTGGCGGGCGATCCGTAGTCTTCGGCGTCCAATTCAGTTCGTTGCAGCTCGTGAACAGCTCTTTCGAGCAGTGCAAAACCGGGCTCGATGGACGCAGGTGGAATGGTTGCACCGCCAGCCTTTGCCCATGGCACACACCCTCCCGACACGTCTTGATCCTCCGGCGCGATCGACTGGAAGGTCATGAGACGACCGGTCCATTTCTGGCGCTCGCCCATTTTAACCTGTGTCGGTGGCAGGGACAGTAAACTTCGCGCGAGAAGCGAAGGGCGAGCGATCCGATTGCAATCTCGCTATGTGTGGCTGGCCCCTCACGATGAGACTTTGGTAGGGATGGGCCGCCGGAGTGACTTGACCCACGGGACCGGCAGCTTAACGATCCAGCGTAGTTGAGGAGCGAAACGCGTGACCACAGGACGGCTGGCGACAATCCCCTTCTTCAAGGAGCCGGGAATCGAGCTGTCCGCCTACGAGACCCGCTGCCACTGGCGGCGGTTCGACGAGAACGAGGTCTTGGTCGATTACGACGATATCTCGACCGACGTCTATTTTCTCGCCTCGGGCGAGGTCCGCATCCTCAACCGTTCGCAATCGGGCAAGGAAGTCATTCTCGGCGAGATGCGCGGAGGGGCTTTCTTCGGAGAACTCGCGGCCCTCGACGGGATCGGACGCTCGGCCAACGTCACGGCCCTGACCCGCGGCGAGGTCTGCGTGGTCCCGGCCCCGATCTTCCGCCAGATGATCTTCGCCTCAGAGGCCATCGCCGACCGGCTGTTTCGGCTGCTCGCCAAACGCGTTAGAGAACTGAACACGCGACTGATGGAGCACGCGCTCCTCGACCTGCGCCATCGCCTCTATGCGGAATTGCTGCGCCTGTCGGTCCCGCGCTCCGGGGGCGACGGCGAGCGGGTGGTGACGCCGCCACCCTACCATCACGTCCTCGCCGCCCGTATCGGCTGCCGGCGCGAACAGGTGACCCGCGAATTCACGGTGATGGCGGCCGACGGCCTGATCGACCGGACGCGCGGCGCCCTCGTCATCCGCCGGCCGGACCTGCTGGAGGCGCGGGTCGCAGAAGCGTTGCGCGAGGACAGTTGACAGCGAGACACGCCGTGGCCCCGTTACTGGCCCTCGACCGGGTCACCAAGAGGTTCGGCGCGCACGATGCGGTGGTGGATCTCTCTCTCGACATGCGATCGGGCGAAATCCTGTGCCTGCTCGGCCCCTCCGGCTGCGGCAAGAGTACGCTGCTGCGGCTGATCGCAGGATTCGAGACGCCGACCGGCGGCACGATCCGCCTCGACGGCCTCGACCTCACCGGACTGCCCCCGCACAGGCGTCCGGTGAACATGATGTTCCAAGCCTATGCACTGTTTCCACACCTCACGGTCACCCAGAACATCGCCTACGGTCTGAAAGGCCTCGGTCGTCCGGCAGCAGCCGCCCGCGTCGAGGACCTGCTTCGTCTGGTGCATCTCGAAGGCTTCGGGGATCGGCGTCCTGAGACCCTGTCGGGCGGCCAGCGCCAGCGCGTCGCCCTAGCGAGGGCTCTGGCGCGCGAGCCGAAGGTGCTGCTCCTCGACGAGCCGCTCGGCGCCCTCGACCGTGGCCTGCGCGAGCAGACACAAGGGGAATTGCGTGCCATCCAACGCCGTCTCGGCACCGCCTTCATCATCGTAACCCATGATCCCTCGGAGGCCATGGCGCTCGCCGACCGGATCGGCGTGATGGACAGGGGGCGCCTCGTCCAGATCGGCCCGGCGGAGACGCTCTACGAACGGCCCGCCACTCGTTTCGTCGCCGGCCTCCTCGGCGATGTGAACCTTATCCCCGGCACGGTCGGGCAGGCCGAGGGCGCGCGGGTGCGGGTCGACACCGTATTCGGCCCGATCCTCGCCGTGGCGGAGGGCGCCCCCGGCGCTGGTACTGCCGCGATGCTCGCCCTGCGTCCCGAGCGGATGGCGGTATCACCCCTCGGTCCGGCCGTCGCAGGGGAACGAAATACGCTCGCAGGGACGGTGGAGGCCTCGATCTATCTCGGCGATCGCATCCGCCTCGACATCCGCATGGCCGATGGGAGCACGATCCGTGCGAACCTGCCCGTCGGAGCCGGGATCGAAAGCGGAACACCGGTCGGCCTCTCCTTCGCGCCGGAGGCCGCGACGGTCGTGGCGGCGTGATGAAGCGGCTCCTTCCGGTCACCCCGTATCTCTGGCTCGCAGCTTTCGTGCTGCTGCCATGCCTCATCACCCTCAAGATCAGCCTGTCCGCACCTGCGACGGCACAGCCGCCCTACCTTCCGGTGCTCGACTGGAGTGCGGGTATCGACGGATGGGGAGCGTTTCTCGAAGCCCTCGATTTCGCCAATTTCGAGACGCTTGCCGGCGACAGCTTGTATCGTGACGCGGCCCTGTCCTCGCTCCTTTATGCGGCAATGGCGACGGGCCTCCTGGTGATCCTAGGAACCCCCATCGCCCATGCGCTCGCCCGCTCGCCGGCCCGTCTCCGGCCGCTCCTCGTGGCCCTGGTGATCGTGCCGTTCTGGACGAGCTTCCTGATCCGCATCTATGCCTGGATCGCGATCCTCAAACCCGAGGGATTGCTGAATTCCGGCTTGCTCCGGGCCGGCCTGATCGCCCGCCCCATGGAGATCCTGAACACGCCGACCGCGGTGATGATCGGCCTGACGTATGCGTATCTGCCCTTCATGGTCCTGCCGCTCTATGCGGTTCTCTCCCGCCTCGACCCTGACCTCACGGACGCCGCAGCCGATCTCGGAGCCTCGCCGACGCGGGCATTCTGGACGGTCACCCTGCCGCTCGCGCGGCCCGGCATCGTCGCGGGAGCGCTCCTGTGCTTCATTCCCATGGTCGGCGAGTTCATCATCCCAGACCTTCTGGGTGGATCCGACACGCTGATGCTAGGTCGCGTCTTGTGGAGCGAGTTCTTCTCCAATCGGGACTGGCCCCTCGCCTCGGCGGTGGCGGTGCTTCTGCTCGTTCTCATCGTCGGTCCGATCGTGCTGTTCCGCGATGCGGAGCGCGAAAGGGGGGAGGTCGGCCGGTGAGCTCGCTCAACCGCCTGAGCCTCGGCCTCGGCCTGCTCTTCCTGTATGCGCCGATCGCCGTGCTCGTGGTGTTCTCGTTCAACGCCTCGTCCCTCGTCACTGTGTGGGGCGGATTCTCGACACGGTGGTACGGGGTGCTCGTCAACGACGGCCCGCTCATCGCCTCGGCGCTCGTATCCTTGAAGGTGGCATCGAGCGCAGCACTCGTGGCGACTATCCTCGGCACGATGGCGGCGCTGGCCCTCGACCGCAGCGGGCGCTTTCCCGGACGGGGCGGATTCACCGGCCTCGTCTACGCTCCGATGGTGATGCCGGAGGTGATCACCGGCCTGTCGCTGCTGCTGCTGTTCGTCGGGCTGGGTCTCGATCGGGGTATCGTCACCCTGATCATCGCCCACGCCACCCTCGGCCTCGGCTTCGTGACAGTGGTCGTCGGTGCGAGGCTGAAGGGGCTCGACCATTCGCTGGAAGAGGCGGCGGCGGATCTCGGTGCGGGGCCGTTCCGGGTCTTCGCCACCATAACCCTGCCGTTGATCGCACCTTCGCTAACGGCGGCCTTCCTGCTCGCCTTCACCCTGTCGCTGGACGATCTCGTCATCGCCAGCTTCGTCTCGGGGCCGGGGGCGACCACCCTGCCCATGCGCCTCTACAGTCAAGTCCGTCTCGGCGTGAACCCCGAGATCAACGCCGCATCGACACTCCTCGTCGGCGGCGTCACCGTGGTCGTGCTGATGGCGTCGTTCCTCACCGGACGACGCCCCGCCGGCATTCAAGGCGCGTAGGCTCGCGCCCGTGTCGGAAGGTCGAAATTACCCGTCGTCGGTACGCGCAGCGCGTTGGGAGCCAGGATCGATCCTCCGCGGGAATCGAGGTCCGAGCCGCCATCGCGCGAGATCGCGCGGACCGCAACGGCGTCCCACGGTCCCTCTATGTCGAAGAGCGGTCCTTGAGGCGCCCCCGGCCGCAGAGCATTGTCGTTGGCCGCTCGCGGCATCAGCTCCGCCTTGGCGATGAGGCTGCGGTCGGGCAGGGACAGCGTCCCTCGCAGCGATGCGGTGAGCGAGTTCGCCTTCAGCGTCCCATCGGTAATTTCGCCGATCCCGTCGACGAAGCGCAGGGTCACGCCCGCCCGCTCGAACGGCGTGCGGCCATTCCGGCGAGCCAGTGCGCCGCTCGCCGCGATTCCATTGCGGTGAACCACGTCGGCGAGGTCGAGCCCCGCGAGGGTGCCCCCTTCCATGGCCAGGGACGAGCGCCCGTTGATGTGACCGATGAGACCAGCGGCGGTGCGCCCGGCCCCTTCCAGCATGAACTGTCCCTGGGCGTTGCCGACGATCCAGCTCTCCTGCCCGAGATCGACGAGGAGCGCCCCGAGATCGAGCCGATCGAAAGCACCCTGCGCCCGCAATTCCGTCTCGCCGCGGTCGGAGACGGAGGTCGTCAGGCCGAACCGTCCTTTGATGGTTCCGCCGCGCACCGACGCGCGACCGAGCGAAGCCTCGACGCTGCCTTCCCGAACGAGGAGGCTGGAGGCGATGTCTTCCATGACCACCGGGCCGAGGCGGGCACTCCCCGCAGAGAGGCGCAGGTCGAGGTCGCCACCGGTGAAAGGGCGAAGCGCGATGCTCTGCCGGCTCCAGCCATTGGCGTCAGATGGATCGTCGAGCCCGAAGACCTGTATCAGGGTGGCAAGCACGGGAGCGAGGTTCAGGTTCTCCGCGGCCAGGGTCGCTTGAAGCGCCGGCCGGTTCTCGCCGAAACTAACCGAGCCGGCGCCTTCGAGGCGGTTGTCACCGAGTTGAAGACGCATCGACGGCAGGAGCAGGTTGCGGCCCGAACTCTCGAACGTGCCGTCGATGGCGAAAGTCTGAAGGAAGGGCGAAAGCGCGACATCCGTTCCCGCCCAGGCCAGGGTCTCGCGCAAGGAACGTGTCTGCAGGCTGCCCTGGCCGCGAAGCGACAACCCTTCGGCGAGAGCGCCGCTTCCCTCGGCCGCCAGATGGCCGGCAGGCCAAGTCGCGGTGGCTGAGAAAGGCGATTCCCGCCCCGAAAACAGTTGATCCAGCTGGAGTCCAGAAAGGGAGAACCGGGTCGGGGTCTCGTTCCAAAGGAAGCTGCCGGTGATGTTGGTCTGCGACGACCAGAATGGCCATGACAGGATCAGATCGACATCGCTGGCGGTCTGAGCGCTGCCGTCGCGCGGATCGCGACCCACAAGAATCGCATCGGTGAGACTGATGCGCCGCGGTCGCGAACCGCCCGCCTCGGTCAGGCGTGCTCTGAGGCGGCGGACCGGCTCGACCCAGCGACGGTCCGCGTCATCGACAGGGAGTGTGATCGTGGTGCGTTCGAGCGAGAGAGTATCGATCTCGATTCGGCCAGCGAGGAGAGCACGGATGCCGAGCTTGAGGGTGAGCGATCCGCCTTCGGCGAGGAGTGGGCCGTCGACCGTCCCCGCATTGAGCCTGACTCCCTCGAAATCCAAGCGCGGAAGCGGGAGAAGGGCGATGCCTGCCCCCCCTTCGGTCCGCATCGCGATCCCGTAATTGGCGGCCAGTGACTTGCCGACAGCCCGCGTCAGGCGAACGGAGGCGACCGACCAGGGAAGACAGGCACCGATGAGGGCGATGGCGAGGGTACCGACACAGAGGGCCGGCAGAAGGCGACGCAGCGACATGTTTCTCCCTATTGGAGTAAAACCGCGACGGACTGTCCCGCGGACCAGCCTCGCCAAGCCACCGCGATCGTTCTTCGAAACATGCCCCCCGCTCCATCCCATAGCGAGTGCGATAGTGTTTGTCTGCAGTGCATCATTTCTCCCCAGTTGAGCATCGGGATCCGAAGGGCTCTCCACGAGCTGAAAGCCCTTCGATCGGGCACCGAAGCGACAAGTCTTCCATTCAGTCGCCGATCCCGAGGGAACTTCTCCCGCAGGATCTTGCCGAAACGCGGTCTCCTGGCGCAGAGACGGTATGGACGGGCAAGCTGCCTGCCCTGGTATACCGGGCCATGTAAAGCTCGGCTCGACTCCCGTTCGCCAGGGCGGGCGGCAACGGCGCCACGAACCGGTTTCCGGGAGGAAGGCTTGAGATGAAGAAGGTATATTCCGACGCCACGCAGGCGGTCGCCGGCCTGCTCAAGGACGGCATGACGATCATGGCCGGCGGCTTCGGCCTCTGCGGAATCCCCGACGAACTGATCGATGCGATCCAGGCTTCGGGGGTCAAGGATCTCACCGTCATCTCCAATAACGCCGGCATCGACAATGTGGGCCTCGGCAAGCTGCTGCAGACCCGTCAGATCGCGAAGATGATTTCCTCCTATGTCGGCGAGAACAAGGAATTCGCCCGGCAATATCTCGGCGGCGAACTCGCCATAGAGTTCAACCCGCAGGGCACGCTAGCCGAGCGCATCCGCGCAGGCGGGGCGGGCATCCCGGCCTTCTTCACCAAGACCGGGGTCGGCACCCTCATCGCGGAGGGGAAAGAGGTACGCGAGTTCGACGGTGAGGATTATGTGATGGAGCGCGGCCTTTTCGCGGATCTGGCCATCGTCCATGCCTGGAAGGGCGATACCGAGGGCAACCTCGTCTACCGGAAGACCGCCCGCAACTTCAATCCGATGATGGCCACCGCCGCCAAAGTCACCGTCGCTCAGGTCGAGCATCTGGTCCAGCCGGGTGAGATCGACGGCGACGCAATCCATACGCCGGGCATTTTCATCAAGCGCATCATCCACGTGGCGATCCGGGAAAAGAGGATCGAGCAGCGCACGACGCGCAAGCGCGGCGAGCCCGCCATCCCCCCCGCTGCCGTCTAAGATTAGGGAGACGTTCTCATGGCCTGGACACGCGAACAGATGGCGGAACGCGCCGCCAAGGAACTGCGCGACGGCTACTACGTGAATCTCGGCATCGGCATCCCGACACTCGTCTCGAACTACATCCCCGAAGGGATGTCGGTACAGCTCCAATCCGAGAACGGCATGCTCGGCATGGGTCCGTTCCCGTTCGACGGCGAAGAGGATGCCGACCTCATCAATGCCGGCAAGCAGACGATCACCGAACTGCCGACCACCAGCTACTTCTCTTCGTCCGACTCCTTCGGCATGGTCCGCGGCGGACACATCAACCTGTCGATCCTCGGCGCAATGCAGGTGGCGCAGAACGGCGATCTGGCCAATTGGATGATCCCCGGCAAGATGGTGAAGGGCATGGGCGGTGCCATGGACCTCGTCGCCGGAGTGAAGAAAGTGGTCGTGGTGATGGAACACACCGCGAAGGGTAAGGACGGCTCGGAGAGCCCGAAGCTGCTGGCCGCCTGCGATCTGCCGCTCACCGGCACTGCCGTTGTCGACATGGTGATCTCCGACCTCGGCGTCTTCACCATCGACAAGAAGGGCGACGGCGGCATGGTCCTGATCGAACTCGCCGATGGCGTCACCGAAGACGAGATCCGCTCCAAGACCCAGGGCGCCTTCACGGTGGCACTGAACTGAATCGCCGACTACTCGGATCGACGATCAGGGCCTGCGAACTCCCGGCGCGGCTGCGCCGGGACCCTTGAGATCGTGTGCGCGTGAAGCCTGCCTAAGAATTCGTCACCGACAAGATGCCGCCTGTACCGTGAATCACCTTCGCTCTCCCTGACGTCACCGTGAGGAGCGATTCGCTGCGGCGTCGCTGCCTCAAACCACCACAGCATTGATCGCGCCGCATGATTCAGCGCGTGACGTCCCTTGACCACCATCCAGCGCCAAAATAGATTACGATCATAACTTATTTCGGCGCTGGACGGTGGTCGGGAGTTCGATGATGGTGACGAGATGGATCATGGTCCTCGCATTTCTTCCGCTCGCGGGATGCTCGCCGGCTGAGACGGCCGTGGCTCCGGAGGCACCACTGGTCCAGACCGTAGTGGTCGCCCCTACCGGCGATGGCGTCGCGCGCTACACCGGGGTCATCCGGGCCCGGACCGAGAGCAATCTCGGCTTCCGCGTCGGCGGCAAGATCTTCGAGCGCCTCGTCGATCCGGGTGACCGCGTGCGGCTCGGCCAGCCGCTGATGCGCCTCGATCGAACCGATTTCAGCCTCGCACTCAATGCCGCCCGCGCTTCCGTCGAAGCGGCGCGGGCTCAGATGATCAAGGCCAGAGCCGACGAGGAACGCAGCCGCAAGCTCGTCATCGACGGCTGGACCTCGAAGCAGACCTACGACCAGAACAAGGGAGCCGCCGACGCGGCCATCGCCCAGTTCGCCAACGCCGAGGCCCAAGCGAGCCAGATCGCCAATCAGGCTGGCTATTCCGAACTTCAGGCCGATGCCGACGGCGTCGTGATGGAGGTGCCATCCGAGCCCGGGCAGGTGGTCGCCGCAGGCCAGACGGTGGTGAAGCTTGCCCGTAACGGGTCGCGCGAGGCGGAGGTGTTTCTGCCCGAGGGCAGCCGACGTGCCGCGCAGGGCGAGGCCTCGGCGACACTCTACGCAGCGGGCGCGACTACCTATCCGGCTCGGCTGCGCGAATTGTCCGCGACCGCCGATCCGGCCACCAGGACCTACCGGGCACGCTACGTCTTGTCCGGCGGCGGCGAGGCGGCACCGCTCGGCGCGACGGTGACGCTCCAGCTGAAATCTCTCGATGCCGTGCGATCGGCCGCGATCGCGGTGCCGCTCGGCGCCCTGTTCGATCAGGGACATGGTTCGTCGGTCTGGCGCTTCGATGCCGAGAACGGAACCGTGGCGGCACAAGTCGTGACGGTCTCCCGCATGGCCGAGGAAAGCGCAGATATCGTCTCCGGCCTGTCTCCCGGGGATCGGATCGTGGCTTTGGGCGCGCATCTGCTCAAGGCCGGCCAGACGGTGCGCCAGGCGCCCCTCGGCATGACGGGGGCGACACGGTGACCGGCTTCAATCTTTCGGCACTCGCCGTCCGTGAACGAGCGGTCACGCTCTTTCTGCTGATCGCGCTCACCGCAGCCGGCTTCTTCGCCTTCCAGAAGCTGGGACGCGGCGAGGATCCGACCTTCACCGTGAAGGTGATGTCGGTCTCCGCGGCCTGGCCCGGAGCGACCGCTGACGAGATGCAGCGCCAAGTCGCGGATCCCCTGGAGAAGCGCTTGCAGGAGCTCGTCTATTACGACCGCGTCGAGACCACCGTCCGGCCCGGCCTCATGCTGATGAAGGTCTTCTTCAAGGACTCGATGCCGCCGGCCAAACTGCAGGCGGAGTTCTATCAGGCACGCAAGAAACTCTCCGATCAGGCGTCAAGCCTGCCGCGTGGCGTGTTCGGGCCGCTCTTCAACGACGAGTTCTCCGACATCTACTTCGCGCTCTATGCGTTACAGGCCAAAGGCCTACCGCACCGTCACCTCGTGCTGCGTGCGGAGGACCTTCGCCAGCGCCTGTTGCGCGTGCCCGGCGTCGAGAAGATCAACATCCTTGGCGAGCAGGCCCAGAAGATCTTCGTCGAGATCTCCTATCAGCGCCTCGCCACCCTCGGCATCACCGGCCAGCAACTCCTGGCCTCGCTGGCCAATCAGAACGACGTCACGCCGGCTGGTTTCGTCGAGGCGGCCGGTCCCCGAGTCTATCTGCGCCTCGATGGAGCCATCGACGGGCTCGACGCGATCCGCAATCTGCCGATCGCGGCAGGAGATCGCAGCCTCAAGCTCGGCGATATCGCCGAGGTCAAGCGCGGCTACGAGGACCCGAAGGCCTTCGAGATCCGCAATGACGGCGAGCCGGCCCTGATGCTCGGCCTCGTGATGAAGCCCGGTTTCAACGGGCTGACCCTCGGCCAGGCACTCAATGCCGAGGAGGTCGCGATCCATCACGAACTTCCTGCCGGCATCGGTTTCACCAAGATCACCGACCAGGCGAAGGTCATCGACGAGGCCATCCACGAGTTCATGGTGAAGTTCTTCACCGCGCTCTCGGTGGTGATCTTCGTCAGCCTCGTCGCCCTTGGTTTCCGGGTCGGCATCGTCGTGGCGCTCGCCGTGCCGCTCACCCTCTCGGCGGTGTTCGTGGTGATGATGCTCACGGGTCGCGACTTCGACCGCATCACGCTCGGTGCCCTCATCATCTCGCTGGGCCTCCTCGTGGACGATGCGATCATCGCCATCGAGATGATGGTGGTGCGCATGGAGGAGGGCGCCGACCGGATCGATGCGGCGACCTATGCCTGGAGTGCCACCGCCGCGCCGATGCTCACCGGCACGCTCGTCACCATCGCGGGCTTCCTGCCAGTGGGATTCGCCGCCTCCACCGCCGGAGAATATGCGGGCAACATCTTCTGGGTCGTAGCCTTTTCGCTGATCGTCTCTTGGATCGTTGCTGTAACCTTCACACCCTATCTCGGCGTCAAGCTGCTGCCGAAGATCAAGAAGGTCGAGGGCGGCCATGACGCGATCTACGCCACGAAGAACTACCAACGCCTTCGCGGCGTGGTGCGGATGGCGGTCGATCATAAATGGATGGCGGCCGGGATCACCGTAGCCTTGTTCGCGGGCGCGGTGATCGCCATGGGCAAGGTGGAGAAGCAGTTCTTCCCGAATTCCGAGCGGGCCGAACTCATCGTCGAGGTAACGATGCCGGCGGGCTCCGCCTTCAGCACCACCGAGGCCACCGTCAAGCGGGTCGAGTCGGCGGTGCGCGACCTGCCCGAGGCCGGAGAGATCACGAGCTATATCGGCCAGGGAATGCCACGGTTCGTGCTCTCCTTCGATCCAGAACTGCCCGACCCCGCCTTCGCGCAGATCGTGGTGCAGACAGCCGACGCCCATGCCCGCGATACGCTGCGGGGGAAGGTGCGCAAGCTCGTCGACGAGGGCCGCTTCCCTGAGGCGCGCGTGCGTGTTCTGCAGATCGTGTTCGGACCACCGATCCGATTTCCGGTCGCGTTCCGGGTAGTCGGCCCCGATCTCAACGTCATCCGTGGCATCGCCGCCGAGATCCGGGACGTCATGGCGGCCAACCCCGCCATGCGCCTCGTCCACCTCGATTGGGGCGACAAGACCCCCAACCTGCACCTTGCCCTCGACCAGGAGCGCCTGCGCCTGATCGGCCTGACCCCGAAGGAGGCCGGCCAGCAGTTGCAGAGCTACCTCAACGGCACGCCTGCCACTCAGGTCCGTGAGAACCTGCGCTCTGTCGATGTCCTCTTGCGCAGCCCGGGACCCGAGCGGCGCTCACTCGGGGAGATCGGCGACCTGACGCTGGCAACGAAGGACGGACGGCAGGTGCCGGTGTCACAGGTAGCCCGCCTGGAGCCTCGCAGCGAGGAGGCCGTGCTGAAGCGCTACAACCGCGAGACCTATATCCGGGTCCAGGGCGACGTGCTCGACGGCAAGCAACCGCCCGACATCCATGCGCAGATCTTCCCGCTCCTCGATCCGATCAAGGCCAAGCTGCCTCCGGGTTACCGGATCGACACGGCCGGCGCGGTGGAGGAGAGCGCCAAGGCGATGAACGCCCTCGTCGCGGTGTTTCCGATCATGCTCATCGTCACACTCACGGTCATCATGATCCAGGTGCGTTCGTTCTCGACGATGTTCATGGTATTCGCCACGGCTCCCCTCGGCCTCGTGGGTGCCGCCCCGACACTACTGATTTTCCACCAGCCTTTCGGCTTCAACGCGATCCTCGGCCTGATCGCGCTGTCGGGGATCCTGATGCGCAACACGCTGATCCTGGTGGACCAGATCCACCACGACCGCGCATCCGGGCTGTCGGATTACGAGGCCATCGTCGAGTCGACGGTACGCCGCGCCCGGCCGGTGATCCTGACCGCGGCGGCTGCGATGCTCGCCTTCATCCCGCTCACACACTCGGTGTTCTGGGGAGCGCTCGCTTACGTCCTCATCGGCGGTGTGGGGGTCGGCACCATCCTGACGCTACTCTTTCTCCCAGCGCTCTACGCCCTCTGGTTCCGGGTTGCTCGCGAGCCGAGGGAAGCCGATGTCCAGACCGAGCCGACTCCGATGCTTCAGCCAGCCAGTCCTTGAACCGACACCTCGGTCGCGAGAAGACCGACATGGCATTTCGAGATCGCGCGCTCGACAATGGGACGCGCGGTACATCGCCCGGCTCGCGTCTGTGCCCCCCTCACGCGAGCCGGGCGATCGTTCTGAAAGCCTTCGCACGCCCTTCGACGAGCGGAGATGCCAGCGCGGGACTTTCAGGACAGGACCGACGGAATCCTGGTCCGAGAGACGTGTTTGAATGACGATCCGCATCTATATGATCTGTCGAGACGCGAGAGGATCAAAGATGCCGAGAGTTTCTCAGGAACAGGCCAAGCTCAACCGGCAGCGTGTGGTCGACGTCGCGGCGGCTCTGTTCCGCGAGCGTGGCCTCAATGGGGTCGGTGTCGCCGACATCATGGCCTCGGCAGGCCTGACACATGGCGGCTTCTACGGCCAGTTCGCCAACAAAGAGGCCTTGGCGGCCGAAGCATTCGATCACGCCCTGTCCGATCGCGCCCAGGCGAAGGAATATCGCGAGAGCCGGGATGCCCTCTTGTCGATGTATCTCTCCCTGGGCCACGTGACGTCGCCTGGGCAAGGATGCCCCGTTGCCGCCCTCGCCAACGATGTCGCGCGGGAGGCGCCTGACAGCCCAGTCCGCTCGCGGTTTACGCAAGGCGTACGACATCTGTCCGATCTGCTGGTCGGCCTTATGCCGAAAGGGTCAGAGCAGCGGCGTCGGCAGCGGGCGCTGGCGACCATGTCGACCATGGTGGGAGCCGTGGTCCTGGCCAGGGCCGTGAACGATGAGACTTTGGCGAAAGAGTTGATCCTCGCCGCCCATTCCTCGGCTTCCGCGTAACGGAGACGATCGGGCGGCACGTCTCGTCGCCGGACACATTGCGGCTCGGAAATCAGGTCGATCTCGGGGATCGCAGCACATCACTTGAGATATTCCGGCGCACCGGCGTGCATGCCGTTCCGAAGCTTGTCGCCGAGCAACCCGGATTCTGCCCTCGCTCGGTGATTTCATGGCCGAACGGCTCGGCCAGTTCGCCACAACGTAGCCTCCGAGCACTTCTCTGCCTCGGGCGACCGGGAGCAGCGCCATCACCGAGCTGTAGATCGCAGGATTTCGAGCCGCGGTGATCTCATCACCTCGACATCGAATTGGCGCTGGGTGACTTTCTGGAACCGATGGGTTTCCATCGTTTCTATTTTATCGCCACTTTGCGAGCTGCATACTCGTCTCATCGGAAACCTGCCACGCAACAGGCGATGAGAACGACGATGAGCGAGCCCTTCTTGACCCGATCAGGTGTCGCTCACGGCCATCACCATCTTCGATGATGCGGAGGGAAGATTTCGTCGGACCGCTCGTCAATTATGCAGTCGATCGTAAGCTACGATCTGCTCACGCGCTTGATTCTTTAATTCACAAAGATTGCCTCAAACGTCGGCATCGACCGAACGCATGGACGACAACGCCATCAGACGAGAGCACGGAGGTTCAAGATGCCAACGATTACGGTTCAGGACGGCACCGAAATCTTCTACAAGCATTGGGGTCCGAGGGACGCTCGGCCGGTGGTCTTCCATCACGGCTGGCCGCTGAGCGCGGACGACTGGGACGGCCAGATGCTGTTCTTCCTCGCCCACGGCTATCGCGTGATCGCACATGATCGTCGCGGCCACGGGCGCTCGACCCAGACCGACACCGGCAACGAGATGGACACCTACGCCGCCGATGTCGCAGAACTCGTCGCCGCCCTCGACCTGAGGAACGCCATCCATGTCGGCCATTCCACCGGCGGCGGCGAGGTTGCGCATTACGTCGCCCGTGCCGAGCCCGGCCGCGTGGCCAAGGCGGTGCTGATCGGCGCCGTTCCGCCCGTGATGGTCAAGTCCGAGACGAATCCGGGCGGGCTGCCGATCGAAGTCTTCGACGGATTCCGTGCAGCACTCGCGGCCAACCGGGCACAATTCTATCGCGACGTGGCGGCGGGTCCATTCTACGGCTTCAACCGGACAGGGGCCGACATCTCGCAGGGCGTCATCGACAATTGGTGGCGGCAGGGCATGATGGGCGGCACCAAGGCGCATTATGATTGCATCAAGGCATTCTCGGAGACCGACTTCACGCAAGACCTGAAGGCGATCGACGTGCCCGTTCTGGTGATGCATGGCACCGACGACCAGATCGTGCCGATCGCCGACGCCGCGCTGCTCTCGCACCCGCTCCTGAAGCACGGCACGCTGAAGACCTACGACGGCTTCCCGCACGGCATGTGCACGACGCATGCGGACGTCATCAATCCGGACTTGCTGACCTTCTTCGAGGCCTGAGGTCGATGGCTGGGCCGGGGACCCTTCCCCGGCCGGATAGCGGCAGACGACGCCACGGTCTCGTGCAGAGGGCTCGGCCCCTGCCAGCCGAGGCAATCTTCCATTGAATCGAGCGAGAGGCGCGGCGGCTATGAGTTGGCACAGTGCGGACGACCCGGTTCCGGGTGATCACTTCTCCTGCGATGCGATCAAGACCCTGATCGTGCCGCGCTCGCGGGATCTCGGCTCCTTTGCCGTGCGGCGCGCCTTGCCCTCGTCGGAATGCCGGATGGTCGGCCCCTTCATCTTTTTCGACCAGATGGGGCCGTCGGAGTTCCTGCTCGGCCAGGGCATGGACGTGCGCCCCCACCCGCATATCGGCCTCTCCACCGTGACCTACCTGTTCGATGGCGAGATCATGCACCGGGACAGCCTGGGCACGGAACTGCCGATCCGCCCCGGTGAATTGAACTGGATGACCGCGGGCCGCGGCATCACCCATTCGGAGCGAACCGGCGCCGATCTTCGGCAGACCGGTTCCAAGCTGTTCGGAATCCAGAGCTGGGTCGCGCTCAGCGGCAAGGACGAGGAGACCGCCCCCGCCTTTGAGCATTACGAGACGGAGGCGCTGCCGATTCTCATCGGCGAGGGCAAGATCGTCCGGCTGATCGCCGGCGAGGCGTTCGGAGCGACATCCCCCGTGCGAACCTCGAGCCCGATGGTCTATGCCGATGTGGCGCTGGAGGCAGGGGCGGTACTGCCCCTCGACCCTACCTATGACGAGCGCGCGATCTATACCGTTTCGGGCGCGATCGACATTGCCGGGGACGGGTTCGGTCCCGGCCAGCTCCTCGTCTTCAATCCGGGCGACCGGATCAGCGTGCGGGCGACGGAGGCCTCCCGTTTCATGGTCCTGGGCGGAGAACCCATGGACGGCCCGCGTCATCTCTGGTGGAACTTCGTCTCCTCGCGTCCCGAACGGATCGAGCAAGCCAAGGAAGACTGGCGACAGGCCCGGTTCGACACCGTGCCGGGCGAATCCGAATTCATCCCCCTGCCCGAAAACCCGCCTCCCGTGCGATATCCCTGACGACCGTCCGGCTCAGCCAATTCGGCGTCGGATGCTCGAAGCTTAGGCGCCGCATTTCCCCTCCGCTGCCGATACGGGGACTCAGCCTCGTCAGAAGGATACGTGCAAGTCATGGCTGTCGAAGCGTCCGGTGCCGCGAGCGAACTCGTCCAGGTCGTGGCCCTGCTCGCCGCGGGTGTCGTCGCCGTGCCGGTGTTCAAGCGAATCGGGCTCGGCTCGGTCCTCGGATATCTCGTAGCGGGCCTCGCCATCGGCCCATTCGGCTTAC
This sequence comes from Methylobacterium marchantiae, assembly GCF_042679825.1. Taxonomy (NCBI): domain Bacteria; kingdom Pseudomonadati; phylum Pseudomonadota; class Alphaproteobacteria; order Hyphomicrobiales; family Methylobacteriaceae; genus Methylobacterium; species Methylobacterium marchantiae. The sequence continues at coordinate 111,014 of NZ_JBHTND010000012.1, forward strand.
GGCTGTTCTCGGATGCCCACGCGATCCTGCATATCGCCGAACTCGGCGTCGTGATGTTCCTGTTCATCATCGGCCTGGAGATGGAGCCGTCACGGCTCTGGGGCATGCGGCGCGAGATTTTCGGCCTCGGCCTCGCACAGGTCGGAGCGAGCATCGCGGCCCTGACCCTCGTCGGCGTCGCAATGGGGTTCTCGCCGACCATCTCCTTCGTGGCCGGCACCGGCTTCGTTCTGACGTCAACGGCGATCGTCATGCAACTCCTCGAAGAGCGCGGCTCGCTCTCGACCCCGAAGGGCCGGCGCATCGTGGCCATCCTGCTGCTCGAGGATCTCGCCATCGTGCCGCTGCTCGCCATCGTCGCGCTGCTGGCGCCTGGCGGGCAGGCGACCGGCACGACGGACCGGATCTACGCCATCGCCATCGCGCTCGGATCCATCGCGGCTTTGGTGGCCGCCGGACGCTGGCTGCTCAATCCCCTTTTCCGCCTGCTGGCCGCCTCGAAGGCTCGAGAGGTCATGACGGCCGCGGCCCTGCTCGTCGTGCTCGGCTCGGCATCGGCGATGCAGCTTGGCGGATTGTCCATGGCGATGGGCGCGTTCCTGGCTGGCGTGCTCCTGTCGGAATCGAGCTTCCGGCATCAGCTCGAAGCCGATGTCGAGCCGTTCCGTGGCATCTTGCTCGGCCTGTTCTTCCTCGGCGTCGGGATGTCTCTCGACCTCACCGTCATCGCCGCGAATTGGACGCTGATCCTGACGAGCGTCGCGGCCTACATGGTGGTCAAGAGCCTCGTCATCTACGGCGTCGCCCGGCTCCTGCGGGCCTCGCATCCCGAGGCGATGGAGCGGGCGGCATTGATGGCGCAGGGCGGCGAGTTCGCCTTCGTGCTCTATGCCGCTGCGACGAGCGCCGGGATCATCGACGGCACGACCAATGCGCTCCTGACCGCGACGGTCATCCTGTCGATGGCGATCACGCCGCTGATGGTGATCGCTTTCGATCGCTTCGGCCCAAAGCCTTCCATCTCGACCGATGGCATCGCGGTGCCAGAGAATCTCGTCGGCAGCGCCCTGATCATCGGCTTCGGCCGCTTCGGGCAGATCGTCAGCCAACCGTTGATCTCCCGCGGATGCTCCGTGTCGATCATCGACACCAATCCCGCCTATATCCGTGTCGCCGAGACCTTCGGCTTCAAGGTGTATTATGGCGACGGCACACGCCTCGACATCCTTCGCGCGGCAGGAGCCGCGACCGCGCGCGCAATCCTCGTCTGCGTCGACGATCGAGACGCCGCCAAGCGCATCGCAGAGATCGCGAAAGCCGAATTTCCGCTCGTGCCCGTCCTGGCCCGCGCCCGCGACCGCGAACACGCCATCGAACTTCTCCATGCCGGCGTGGCGTATCAACTTCGCGAAACGTTCGAATCGGCGTTGGCCTTCGGCGAGCAGGCGCTCCTCACCATCGGCGACGAGCCCGAGGCGGCAACCGCCGTCATGGAAGAGGTCCGCCGCCGCGATGCCGAGCGTCTCGATCTGGAGACCGCGGGCGGCATCTATGCGGGGCGTGGTTTGATCCGAGGAAACGCCTCCGAGGTCCGGGAAGTCGGCTGAGCTGTCCGGCCGGGAACTTCAAAGCCCCTCGACACCGTAGAACCGACGAGCACGGCCGCGGTCTCGATCGACCATGTCCCACCCCGCGGGGCGGCCGGGATGGTACAGGACTTGGCATCGATACGTCACCGATCTCGGCAGATCGCCGCGGGAGTGATCGCCTGGAGCAGCGCTGAAAAGGCTTTGCGGCCAGCGGGCGCATAGCGTCGAGGCCTTCTCACCGGCGCGTGGCGTCGCGCCAGATACTGCGCACCGCCTCGGCGCGCATCCTTCCGACGCCTCGACGCATCCGGCCGACGATCGGGAGCCGCCCTGCGGGCCGGCACGCTCGGCAACTGCCGTAGCCACCACTCCAGTGCCGACCCATTGCGTCCGGCACATCGCCTCGCACCATCCCGGCGACGGCACGCCCCGGACACGCGGAGCGCTGGCGCGAGGCCCCATGGCTCTGCGTCGCCGACCGCCCCTTGCCGACGCACCTTGGGTGTCCGGCATCGGTCGGCTTTGCCGGTCGCAATAGGCCATCCGACCGATGCTGCACTAATGCGTGCGACATATGCTCGATATAAAACAAATGCCTAAGACTTCAACCTGACTAGCTTATCGTCTTCATCAATGGCGTAGTGCAAATACTAACCGCCTCTAAATTCGAAAAGTAAGCAATATATTACTAAATAGCTCCAATAATAAGCGCGAACAAATTCGCACGACAGAATAATCAGCGAGCAAATCACTATCTTATCATCCCCGCTCGATTTGAGGGAGCGGGAATACATCGTCTTGTCTGAGGCGACCGGCGACAGCCGTGCTTTGGCCAGCGACCCTGTCACGCAACGACGCTGTCGATCCGGGGAGACACCGATGACCACGAGTTTCACCGTCAATCAGGATGATCTTGCCTTCATTCTCAAGCAGATCAAGGTCGCCGAGGCGCATGCCGGCGGCATGACGATGACGGCCGCAATTCAGTCGGTCTATATCGGCCTGTCGGACGCGGATGCCGCCCTGACACCGTACGGCCTGCGCACGGTGGACGGGCAAGACAACAACCTTCTCCAGCCGGAATACGGTGCCGCCGACAACCCGTTCCCGCGCTTGCTCGATCCGGTCTTCGTGAACGACGCCGACGGGGACACGATGCCCCTGGGTCCCCCCGGATCGGGGGCTCCGACGATCACCAACACCAATTACGGAACGCCCAGCAGCGTTGCCGATGCCGACCCGCGCATCATCTCCAACCTCATCGTCGACATGACCGTCGACAATCCCGCGGCCGTCGATGCCTGGTTCAACAATCCCCTGTCGCTCGCCGCCTTCGAGGCAGATCACCCCGGCAAGGTCCCGATCCGTCCAGGGGAGACGCCGACAGGGAACGAACTGGTCGTCACCAATTCCGACATCGCGAAGATCCCGAACCAATCACCCGATATCGGACTGTCCCCTCCCTTCAATTCCTGGATGACGTTCTTCGGTCAGTTCTTCGACCATGGGCTCGATCTCGTCACCAAGGGCAATAACGGCACCGTCTACATCCCCTTGCAGCCGGACGATCCGCTCTACGTGCCCGGCAGCCCGACCAACTTCATGGCTCTGACACGCGCGACCGTGACGCTCGATGCGAACGGCGTCCCGCAGCACGAGAACACGACGACCTCGTTCGTCGATCAGAACCAGACCTACACATCGCATGCCTCCCATCAGGTCTTTCTGCGGGAATACGCAAAAGATGGTCTAGGCCACACAGCATCGACGGGTCGCCTCCTCGACGGCAAAGCCGCCAACGGGTCGCTCGACGGTGCGGTCGGCAGCTGGGCGGAGGTGAAGGCGCAAGCACTGGAGATGCTCGGCATCCGGCTCGACGACTTCGACGTCCACAATGTGCCGCTTCTCAAGACCGACCAGTACGGCCGCTTCATTCCGGGTGAGAACGGCTACGCGCAGATCGTCATGGCACCGGACGCCACCCACACCACCAACTGGTTCAAGGAAGGCACCGCTGCAGGAATCACGACGGCGGGATCGGTCGGCACCAACCACGCCTTCCTGAACGACATCGCCCATCACGCTGAGCCGGTCTTCGTGGATCACGACCATGATCCCGCAACGCCGAAGCTCAAGCAGGTCGCCGACGACGATCTTCTCGATGTCAATGGCGACGGCCGAAGTGACCAAGCCGACCTCGATGCCGGAACCGCCTTCATCCAAGATGCGAATCACAACGGCGGCATCGATCTCGGAGACCTTGCGGACATCAATCTCGACGGCAAGATCGATGCGGCCGACCGTGTGGCCGACGACCGCAATCCGCTGACCTACGACAACGAGATGCTCGATGCGCATTTCGTGACCGGCGACGGACGCGGCAACGAAAACATCGGCCTCACCGCCGTGCATTCCATCTTCCATTCAGAGCACAACCGACTGGTCGAGGAGAACAAGGCCACGATCCTCGCCACCGGCGATCTCGTCTTCATCAACGAATGGCTGAAGACGGACATCGCTGAGATTCCCACGTCTGCCGCAGGGCTCGACTGGGACGGAGACCGTCTCTTCCAGTCCGCGCGCTTGGTCACCGAAATGCAGTACCAGCATCTCGTCTTCGAGGAATTCGCGCGCCGCGTTCAGCCGAATGTCGATCCGTTCGTCTTTACCAACAGCGCAGACATCGACCCGTCCATCGTGGCCGAGTTCGCGCACGTGGTCTATCGCTTCGGGCACTCGATGCTGACGGGCACGGTCGACCGGCTCGACAACGACCTGACCACCGTCAACGACGAGGCCAATCAGGCAACGCTCATCGAAGCTTTCCTCAATCCGCAGATGTATCTCGGCACCGGCATCGATCTCGCCGCCACGAACGGCGCCATCGTCCGCGGCCTCACGCGCGATGTCGGCAACGAGATGGACGAGTTCATCGTCCAAGACGTGCGCAGCAACTTGCTCGGCCTGCCTCTCGATCTGGCGGCGCTCAATATCGCCCGCGCCCGCGACACCGGTGTTCCCTCGCTCAACGAGACCCGGCGGCAACTCTACACTGATTTCGGTGACCCTGATCTCAAGCCCTACACGAGCTGGGCCGACTTCGCTCAGCACATCAAGAATCCGATGTCGATCATCAACTTCATCGCGGCTTACGGCACCCACGAGACCATTACCGGGGCGTCGACGGTGGATGCCAAGCGTCATGCGGCGATGGAGCTGGTCCTGGGCGTCGACGAGAATGGCGACGGGACCGTCGCCGCCGATCGACTGGCCTTCCTGAACGCCACCGGCGCCTATGCCGGCGGCAGCCTGGGCGGCCTCAACACGGTCGATCTCTGGATCGGCGGCTTGGCCGAAGAGCTGAACGAATTCGGCGGGATGCTGGGCTCGACCTTCAATTTCGTCTTCGAATACCAGATGGAGCATCTCCAGAACGGCGACCGTCTCTACTACCTGAGCCGGACGCAGGGGTTGAACCTTCTCAACAATCTCGAACCGAACACCTTCACCGATCTGGTGATGCGCAACACCGACCTTGGGGGGCTCTATGCGACCCACCTCAACGGGGCGCTGTTCACGACCCCTGATCACATCCTCGAACTCGACCGCGGCATCGCACAGGACGGCCTGGACCCCATCTGGGACAGGGCATCTCAGCAGGCGATCGATCCCAAGGTCGTGCGGGACTACACCAGCGGCAGCCAGATCACCGTCGATGGCAAGCTTCACGACGTGGGCGGCGTTCTGAAGGTCAGCGGCGGGGAGCACTTCGTGCTCGGGGGCACGGAGGGGAACGACAGGCTCTACGGCGACAAGGGCATCGATACCCTCTGGGGCGATGGCGGCGACGACTACCTCAATGCCGGCATGGAATCCGACAACGTCTTCGGCGGCGATGGCGACGACATCATCGAGGACCCGTTCGGTGACGATGTCCTGCGGGGCAACCTCGGCAATGACGTCATCAACGGCGGCTCGGGTCTCGATCTGCTCTTCGGAGATGCAGGGCAGGACTTCATCATGGGAGTCACCGATACGAAGGAGGTGTTCGGCGGCCTCGGCAACGACTTCATCCTCGGCGGCAGCGCTCCCGACGCACTGCTGGGCAACGAAGGCGACGACTGGATCGAGGGCGGCGAGGGTTTCGACGGTCTCTCGGGCGAGAACTCGCAGCTCTTCTTCAACAGCACCATCGTCGGACACGATGTTCTGAACGGCCAGGGCAACGATACGGATTACGATGGTGAGAACGGCGACGACATCATGGTCGAAGGGCCGGGCATCCAGCGTAACAACGGCATGGAAGGGTTCGACTGGTCGATCCACAAAGGCGACCCGAACGGGGCGGATTCCGATCTCGGTATCCGCGTCCTCGACAACCGGGAGAACATCATCCTGCGAGATCGCTTCGACTCAGTCGAAGGGCTCTCGGGCTGGAAACACAACGACATCCTGACCGGGGCGTCGAAGCTCGTCATCGGCGAGAACTTCGTCAATGTGCTCACCCAGGCGGGAGTCGACAGGATAGCGGGCCTCCGTGAACTCCTCGATGCGGCGCCGGGCTTACCAAACGCGGTGGTCTTCGATCCAAGCGGAGGTGCCGGTGTCGGGACCACGGGCGGCGAGATCCTCCTCGGCGGCGCGGGCAGCGACCTGATCCGGGGCAATCTCGGCGACGACGTCATCGATGGAGATGCGTGGCTCAATGTCCGGATCGCCGTTCACCAGAACAAGAACGGCAGCGGCCCGGTCATCCGCTCCGTGGATAGCCTGAACGAGATCAAGGCCCAGCTGTTGGCGGGGGGCATCAATCCCGGCCAGCTCGCCATCGTCCGCGAGATCGTCACCACGGGCGTCGGCCCCAACGATGTCGACACGGCGGTCTTTACAGGCAATCTCGCCGATTACACGATCAGCGGACCGGATGGGGGAGGGCGCCGCACCGTCACCGATACCGTCGGCACGGATGGCGTCGATACGATCCGTAATATCGAGAGGCTGCAATTCGCCGATCAGACCATCACGATCAGCGGAACGAATGCGCCCGCCACTGGCTCGGTGGCGATCAACGATGCGACACCGACCGAGAAGCAGGTTCTCACCGCGACAGTTTTCGACATCGACGATCTCAACGGGATCAAGCCGGGAACGCTGGTTCTGACTTGGCAGTCTTTCGACGGGACGGATTGGCTGGACATTCCCGGCGCCACCGGATCGACGTTCAAGCCCGGCGATCTTCAGGCAGGTCAGCAACTCCGCGTTGTCGCGAGCTTCATCGACGGTCTCGGCGTTCCCGAAAGGATCACGTCGAATCCAACGGCCGCCGTCATCGCCGTCAACGATGCGCCGACCGATATCGTTGGCGCACCGCTCTCCACGAACGAAAACCGGGTCAATACGTCCGTTGTCGGGAGCGTCGTCGGGCAGGACGTCGATACGGCTGTTCTGACCTATTCCCTGGTCAACAATGCCGGCGGACGCTTCGCCATCGATGCGACAGGAAAGATCATCGTTGCAGACCGAATGCTGATCGATTTCGAGCAGGCGACGAGCCATGACATAGTGGTTTCCGTCAGCGATGGGTCGTTCTCCATCACGAAGACCTTCACGATCACGATCAACGACGTCGCCCCCGAATCAGTGACGGGTGATGGCCGGGCCAACATCGTCCGGTCGGGTGCGGGCAACGACGTCCTCGACGGTCTCGGGGGGGCGGATACCCTCTCCGGGGGATCGGGAAACGACATCTATTACGTCGATCAGTTGGGCGATGTCGTCCACGAAGCGGCCGGCGGCGGCAACGACAAGATCTATGCGAGCGGCAGTTTCACCCTGGGCGCGGGCGAAGCCGTCGAGACCCTCATCGCTAGGGCCGGGAACCTCGGTATCAGCCTCAGCGGCAACGACCTCGCCAACACGCTCTACAGCGGTGCCGGCGCCGACAGCCTCAGCGGCTTTGGCGGCAACGACATCTACTACGTCAACGGTACGAGCGACATCGTGCATGAGGCGGCAGGGGCTGGAACAGACAAGATCTACGCGAGCACCAACTTCACCCTGGGAGCCGGTGAATCGGTCGAGACCCTCATCGCCCGGGCGGGCACTCTCGGCATCAGCCTCGGCGGCAACGGTCTCGCCAACACGCTCTATAGCGGTGCCGGCGCCGACAGCCTCAGCGGCTTTGGCGGCAACGACATCTACTACGTCAAC
>NZ_JBHTND010000012.1:118906-130723 GCF_042679825.1 Methylobacterium marchantiae
GTCAACGGTACGAGCGACATCGTGCATGAGGCGGCAGGGGCTGGAACAGACAAGATCTATGCGAGCAGCGATTTCACCCTGGGCGCTGGTGAATCAATCGAGAATCTCGTCGCCAAGATCGGCAATCTCAGCCTCACCGGCAACGAGCTCGCCAACACGCTCTTCGGGAGTAGCGGCTCCGATCGTCTGAATGGCGGCCTCGGGAACGACACGCTGAAGGGAGGCGCCGGAAACGACACCTTCGTGTTCACATCCGGGTTCGGATCGGATCGGATCGTCGGCTTCGACGCGGACCCGGCCGGTGGCCAGGATATCATCGAGCTGTCGGGCCTCGGCATCACGGGAGCCAACTTTGCCAGCGAGGTCTCGATCACTCAGGCCGGCGCCAACACCACCGTGATGATCGGAGCCGACACGATCCTGCTCCTCGGCGTCAATGCCACCACCGTTACGCAGACCGACTTCCACCTGCTGTAGACGCAGCTGGTCGAGCCCAGCACGTACAGGACCAGTATCGGTCGCTTTTTTGGACTGATGGGCGCTGACGAAAGTCGGCGAACACCTTCGGCTACCCAATCGATATGGAGTGTTCCGATGACGATTTCGCTTCGATCACAAGACCTGTCCTTCCTCGACGTGTTGTTCGACGAGGGCGACTTCAGGGCAGTGAATGGCGAGGGCAACAACGTCGCGCACCCGCTATGGGGCAACGCGGACCAGCCCTTCGTTCGATTGACGCAAGCCCATTACGAACAGGGAACCGTCAACGGCGTTCGTGTGACCGGGGCCAGTGGAACCCTGCTTCCCAACGAGCGGGTCATCAGCAACGTCGTCTCCGAAACCATCGATCAGAACGGCCATTCCGTCGAAATGCCGAATACCTACGGCACTAACCTATTATTGATGTCGTTCGGGCAGTTCTTCGATCACGGCCTCGACTTTTACGACCGTGGAGGCGGATCCCAATTCGTCGATATGAGCGGCGTGAACACAAAGCTCGAGCAGATCGCGGCCAACAATCCGGGCCTGAACATAGACACCACGGATAACATCATCGCTCAGGGCGTTCCGCCTCAGCTGCAGTTCCTCATCGGCGGTCGCGCGGCTCGTTACACGATCGACACCAACGGCAACGCCGTCTTGGACAACGTGAATGGAACGGAGCATCTCAACAAGGTTTCGCCTTTCGTCGACCAGAACCAAACCTATGGGTCGGAACCCGGCATGACCTGGCTTCTCCGCGAGACCGCGCGGGATGCGGACGGTAATGTCGTCCGAGATGCGAGCGGCTATCTCGTCAAGACGCAGCACCTTCTGGACGGCGTATCGGAGATCGGACCGGACGGAGTCAGTCGCGGGGCCCTCGCAACCTATAAGGATGTTCTGCTCAATAACGGCGTGAGCGAAGCGGACATGGCGCATGCCTTGAACCTCGCAAGCACCGCCGGAGGAGACTTTACCGCCTGGAATTACCTCAAGGCCTCAACGAACTTCGTCGACTTCGCCGATATCGGCGACGGCAAGCATACGATCCTGATCGGCGACAAAAACGATTTCGACACCTCGCCACTCGATCGGAGCGGTAATCCAGATCCGAACTTCAGCCTGGAAAAGCTGCTCTCCTACTACATTGCCGGGGATCACCGGGCGAACGAGAACGTGGCTCTCACCTCCGTACATACCGTGTTCCATCGGGAGCACAATTATCAGGCCGACCAGATTAGTGCCCTGCATCCCGAATGGAGCGCGGAGCAAGTCTTCCAAGCTGCGAAGATCATCACCTCGGCGGAGTATCAGAGAATTGTCTTCGACGAGTTCGCCACCGCGATGTCCGGCGAGATTCCTGGCAATGGCGACCACGGGTTCAGCGGCTATCGCGCGAACGTGAATGCTGCGATCTCGGAGGAGTTCGCGGGGGCGATGTACCGCGTCGGTCACTCGATGATCAACGAAACGATCCCCTATGTCGATGCCGATGGTGTTCTGAAGGAGGTTCCTCTCATCCAGGCCTTCCTGAACCCGGCAATGTTCGCCGGCCAGGACCCAGCGCATCCCGGCGTGACGGGAGGAACGGCGGCGTTTCTGGCCGGGACGATGCAGGTGGCGCACGACCAGATCGACGAGAAGCTCGTGGAGGCCGTTCGTTCACAGCTTCTCGGTCTTCCGCTCGATCTCGGCGCGGCCAACATCATGCGCGGACGCGAACTCGGACTATCCTCTCTGAATGAGTTCAGGGCCGAGGTGAGCGCCACGGGCACGAGCCTGGACAGCCTCGGCCAAGCGTCCGATTACGCTGGTGGCCAGGGTGTACCCAGTCTGACGGCTTACCGGAACTGGGAGGATTTTGGAGCCCACCTTCGCGGTAACGCCGCGCAAAGGGCCGAAATCCTGGCGCTGTTCAAGGCCGTCTACGGCGAGGATGTGATCGATCCCGCCACGGGCAAGATCAACGGCACCGGCATCAGCCACGTGAACGATGTCGATCTATGGATCGGCGGCTTGGCCGAAGCTCCGAGCGGCGGCAGCCAGATGGGCTCGACCTTCACATGGATCTTTCAGGAACAGTTGGACCGACTGCAGGAAGGCGACCGCTTTTACTATCTGGAACAACTCGACGGCACGATGCTCGTCAATGATATCAACGCGCAGCATTTTTCTGATCTGATCGCCCGGAACTCCGGCATCTCAAATGGTCATTGGGACACGTTCAAGGTTTCGGAACAGCGACATCTCGCATCGAACGAAGTCAATCACGACTATACTGGAGCGCGCGGGTCGGCGGGTGCTGCCCTCGTACTCGTCGGCAACGATCTCGACAACACGATCACCGGAACATCGGGCGACAACACCCTCTATGGGGGCATCGGGAACGACATCCTGAACGGAGGTACGGGTGGCAGCGATGCGCTTCACGGTGAGGATGGAAACGATACGTTGAATGCAGGGCCCGATGCGAGAGACGACTACTTGTACGGCGGCGACGGAGACGACACGCTGAACGGCGGTCGCGGCGACGACGCATTGGATGGCGGTACGGGCGCCGACACGCTCCGCGGCGGTGCCGGCAAGGACTTCCTCAAAGGCGGCGCCGGGGATGACTGGCTGATTCCGGGAGCGGACCGCGATGCGGTGGATGGCGGCGAGGGCATCGACACGGTGGATTACCGTGGATCTGCCCGCGGGGTCAGCATCGACCTTCGCGTTCGCGATGGACGGTTGCTGCCGGATGAGGCGTCGGGCGGCGACGCCGAACGGGATGTGATCGTCAATGTCGAGAACGTGGTCGGCTCCGACTCCGCGGACCAGATCACCGGCGACGATGTCGCCAACGTGATGGAAGGCGGCGGCGGCGGCGATATTCTGAGAGGCGGCGGTGGTAGCGATACCCTGAGCTACGCGCATTCCACGGCCGGCGTCACCGCCAATCTCCTCACCCTTGCGGTGAGCGGCGGCCATGCGCAGGGCGACCAGATCCAGGGCTTCGAGAACCTCGTCGGCAGTGACCATGCCGACCGGCTCACGGGAACCAATACGGCCAACATCATCATGGCGGGCCTGGGCAACGACATCGTCGACGGTCTGGGCGGAGCGGATACGCTGTCCGGAGGATTGGGGAACGATATCTATTATGTCGACAACTTGGCCGATCTCGTGCGCGAGGCGGCCGGTGGCGGGACCGATAAAGTCTATGCCAGCACCAGCTTCGCGTTGGGGGCCGGGGAATCGGTCGAATCCCTCGTGGCCAAGGCGGGAAATGCTGGCATTGACCTCACGGGTAACGAATTCGCCAACAGGCTTTACAGCGGGGCGGGTGCGGACAGTCTCAGCGGCGGCGGCGGGAACGACGTCTACTACGTCAACGGTCCGGGCGACACCGTTCACGAACTGGCCTCGTCCGGGACCGACACGGTCTATGCCACCAAGAGCTTCGTGCTGGGATCGGGTGAAGCCATCGAATACGTGCGGGCCAATGCCGGGAATGTGGGCATCAGCCTCACGGGAAATGAGTTCGCCAACAAGCTCTTCAGCGGGGCGGGCGCGGACAGTCTCAGCGGCGGCGGCGGCAACGACGCCTACTACGTCGACGGTCCAGGCGACACTGTGCACGAGACGCCTGGGGGCGGAACCGACAAGGTTTATGCGAGCGGTAATTTCGCGCTCGGAGCTGGCGAATCTGTCGAGTATCTCATCGCCAAGGCCGGTAATTCGGGCATCGCCCTCACCGGCAACGAACTCGCCAACACGCTCCTGGGCGGCAGCGGCGCGGATCGTCTGAACGGTGGCCTCGGAAACGATACCCTGAAAGGGGGCGCCGGCAGCGACACCTTCGTGTTCACATCCGGTTTCGGCAAGGACCGGATCATCGATTTCGACCATGATCCTCTCGGCGGTCAGGACCTCATCGACTTGTCAGGCCTCGGAATTACGGCGGCCACCTTCGCCAGCCAAGTCGCGATCCATCAGATCGGGGCCAATACGGTGGTATGGGTGGGGTCGGACACGATCTTGCTCAGCGCGCTCGCCGCAAACACGATCGATCAGACCGACTTCTTCCTGTTGTAGCGAAATAGCCTCCTCGCGCCGGTGGGCGTGAGGAGGCGCGAGGTTGCGGAAGTCACCCAGCATGGGCGAGGGCTAAATGGCGTAGATACTGGGAAGGTCTCTGCAACCCTGTCACGATAAGGCCGGAAGCTCGATCGCATGCGCCAGGGATGCCACCGCCGTCACCCGGTTATGCGCGCCCAACGATCGGAACAACGCGTTGACGTGAACCTTGATGGTCCCCTCGGCTAGACCGAGTTTTCGAGCGATCTCCTTGTTGGAACAGCCCTTGGCCATCAAGGAGAGCACCTCCTTCTGACGGGGCGAGAGTTTCGCGTCTTTCGCTCCGGTCGCTGCTCCGGGCTCGAACCCACCGCGCATCGCAATAGGTTCTTCAGCGATCGGCATAGATAAGACGGGCGGAACATAGATCTGTCCTCCCATGACCCTCCGCAGGGCGGTCTTTATCTCCAAAATGCCAAGTGCTTTCGGAATGAAACCATGAACACCCGCCTGCAGCAGGTGCAGAATGTCGTCTCTCTTGTCAGATGCGGTGATCACGCAGATCTGGATCGACGGATAAGCACACCGTAATTCATGCACAGTGGAAGCTCCCAGCATACCAGGCATAGCCAAATCGAGCGTCATGAAAGTCACTCCGGAAATTTCTTCCAAAACGGTGACAATTTCCTCGATGGAAGAGCACTCGACTACACGTTCGAAATGTAGATCGCGCCGCAGAATTTCTGCCAAGCCAGCACGAAACAACTCATGATCGTCAGCTACGATTGCTGCCGTGCCAGTTTTTTTGAACATCGCGAGCCCCTCGAAAAGCGGGATGTTCAAATACCATGCCGGCCCGGTATTGACATTTCTATTTCTAGACTACTGCTTCAATGTTATCTCCATGCTCACGCCACCATTTAGGGGTGATTTTGGGCTAATCCTTTCAGGCTAGCCGATACGCCCGAGGAGTTCTTCCCTGAGATCTCTCGCCTGCGACACGGATCGCACGATCAGCGGACGGATCTGCCCAGCCACCAGCGCCAAATCCGTCCCCCCCTCACAAGCGACTTCCAGGTTTCTACAGCTCTCGGCGAGCTCCGTCATTTCGAGCATGCACGCCGTCGAGATTACGGCGTGTGCCGAACGCGCCGTACGTTTCCTGTTCGGTTCGTCGAAGGCTTCGGGCATGCTCAGCGCGTCGAGGTCGTTGCAGAGGACATCGAGTGCGGCGACCACGCGGGCCGGCCCCAGCAGCGTGACGACGTCGAGATCCGAGCGAGCACCCATCTTGGCTCGCGACCGTGAGATCTTCTCGCCCTGCACCGGCGATCCTAGAACGCGCTCGATGGTTTCATAGAGCTCAATCTGCCGCAAAGGTTTGCGCAGGTAGGCATTCATGCCGACATCTTGCAGCGCGGCCTCACGCGAGGCGAACACATTCGCCGTGCACGCCACGATCGGCATTCTTTGCGCATCGATTCCCGCTTCGCGGATGAGCCGCGTCGCGGTCAGGCCGTCCATCTCGGGCATGGAGAGATCCATGAGGATCAGGTCGTACATGCCGGTTTTGGCCGCGGCGACAGCTTCGATGCCGTTATCGACGATATCGACGATGTGTCCTGCAATCTCGAGAAGTTCTCGAGCAAGCTCCTGGTTCATGACTACGTCCTCGACCACGAGGATATGCCTGTTCTCGGACCGTGCGGCATCGGACCGGGCTGTGACGGACGTCAGTCTATCCGATTGCGGCGCCACCGCCGCTCTGAGAGGAGTTTCGAACCAGAAAGTGGAGCCGGCCCCGAAGCTGCTCATCATGCCAATTCGGCCGCCGAGGTGTTCGACGAGCCGTTTCGAGATGGCAAGTCCGAGCCCCGCACCCTCGAACCGGCGGTTCATCGACGGATCGACCTGATGGAATCGCTGGAACAGATATTTCTGGTCGGAGGGCGCAATTCCAATGCCGGTATCGGCCACCGCGACATGAAGGATGTGACGGTCGTCCTCGCCGAGACGTTGTCGAACCAGCAGCGTTACCCCTCCGACTTTTGTAAATTTTATGGCGTTGCTGAGCAGATTGAGCAGGACCTGTCGCAGGCGATCCTGATCACCGAGAAAGCAGGCGTTCGGCTGACAGTGCAATTCGAAATCAAGTCGCAGATTTTTCGCATCCGCCATCGGTCGCACGATCGACAAAGCGGAATTGAGAAGGCTTTCCAAAACGAAGGGTTCGCTGCGGACGTCGATCACCCCCGCCTCGATCCGACCGAGGTCGAGGATGTCGTCGATGAGACTCAGAAGTGCCGTTCCGGCCCCCTGAATACGTTCGGCATAACGGCGAACAGCGAAGCTCAACTTTCCTTCTTGGGAAAGCAGATCCGAGTAGCCGATCATCGCATTGAGCGGTGTCCGCATCTCGTGGCTGATGGTCGCGAGGAAGTCTCCCTTCGCGCGACTGGCCTGCTCGGCGGCGTTCTTGGCCTCTTCGAGTTCCTGTTCGTGTCGCGCGCGTTTGGTGATGTCCGTCACGGTTCTGACGAACCCGCCGCCACGCTTCACCTCCACCGTATTGATCTGCAGAATGGTACCGTTGGCGCGCTCGTATTCGAAGACGGATTGGCCATCGCCGGGCCGTGGCTTCAGACTCGCACGAACCGTGTCGGAAAGCCTTGCATGCTCGTCCCGTGCGTCCTGAAAGTCGAGGACCGTGTCCAAGGCCGGGGCGGCGTCCATGAGCGATGCGGGCAGGTCCAACAATTTGCGGGCCTGAGCACTGCAGATCGGTACGCGCCCGTCGAGGCTGATCACGATGAGGCCCTGTTCCATCGTGTCGAGGGTGGTCTGGAGGAGCGATGTCTTGGATTCGAGCTCTCGCGTCCGAGAGATGACGCGCTGTTCCAGATCCTGATTCGTCTGCCACAGGGCGCTCGCATGCCCTCCAAGGGTTCGGGAAGCCTCGACGAGAGCGTTGCCGACGATGTTGGCTTCCGTCCAAGGGGTCACGAAAGACGTGACGAGCTGACCCTGTCCGATGACCTTCGCCGCTCCGACGAGCGCACCCTGGGCACGCGTCAGCCGCCTGCCGATCCAATAGGCGCATGTGGTCGCGAATAGCGCCAGGCAAAAGCCGACGGAGGCCAGCAGCTTGAGGCTGTCCTCGAGCGGCGCGGCCAGGGCATCACGCTCCACCGCCGCGGCGATAATCCAGCCCGAAAAGCTGGAGCGTCGACAATAGGCGAAGATTGGAACGCCCTCGGAATTGGCCATGGAAAGCCCTCCTTTGGAGCCGGAGCACCCGTCCGACAGGGCTTTCAGCGGCTTTCCGACGACTTCGCCGTGATCCGCCGTGGTCGCGACGACAACTCCCTTACGGTCCAGGACCGTCGCATAGAAGGGGCCACCCGGAATGCCCTCGCGCAGGATTTCGGCGAGTCGCGCGGGATGCAGAATGGCACTGAGGGTGCCGATGAGTTTTTCCTGACGCCGAATTGGTATGGAGACCTGAAGCAGATAGGCACCCGTGATCGAACCTACGAAGAGGTTCGACACATGGATGTCCGCCGTCAGAAAAGCCTCGTGATAAAGTTCGCGGTTACCCGTCCTGGGCAGGGAGACCCCGGACGTCATGTTGGTGTTGATGATCTGCTGACCTGAGGGATCGATCATAATGAACTGCAGACGCTTGACGCGAGCGAGTTCGCGAAGCTGTTCCTCGAAAGCCGCCAAGTCGCCGTTGCGCAGGGACGGAGCGGTCGCCAAAGCCTGGAGAAGCGCCCCCCGCATCGTAATTTCCTGATTGATCAGGAGAACGGTTTCCTGATTGGCGCTGTCGGCCAGGGCTTCGAGCCGTGCACGCTCGGCGGCCGAAAATTTGTAGATTCCGATTCCTGCAAGTGCCAGCAGTGGAAGAATCAGCGCGATCGCAAACGCTCCCAGGCAAGCCAGCAGACTGTAAGAGCGACGCATGACACTGCTTTCACGTGCGCGAAAACTCGGTCAGATCATAATCGCCCATGAGCCCGAAACCAGACATTAATCTTGATGCAAAGGGATTAGTTTTCAGATCTGACGGCATGCGCAATTGATGAAAGAGAATTATTTTTGCTACGATCACTCGTCTTATTAATATTAGAAACAAAAAATTCTTTGACCACAATTGCGATATGGTACTCGATCGAAATCGCGCTGGCTTTTAGCGAGACCCTGGCCTCGAATCTCGACTCGCGCTTTCATGCAAGCCACAACGCAGCATTGAGCCCAGAGCAACGGATCGACGAACTCCGCTCGGCGGAACGTCGAAGTCCTGGCCGCCGTGGGCATGCGTAACTTTGCGCGATGCGGTGAGCGGCGAAAAGCGGAGATTGCCAGTCTGAAGCGGGCAACGCCAACGGCGCCGAAAAGGAATGACGGACGCATCACGCTCCGCTACCTGCTACTGGCGATTGCCATGCCCCCAAGGCGCGCTATGTCGATCCTTTGAGAGCGAGGCTTAGCGTAGAGAGAATAGGCTCTGGTCGGGCCAAGCTCAGCCCGTTGGGTATGTGAACAAACGAGCAGAAGCATGAGCGGGCGAAATGACAGGAGTCTTCTGCTTCTCGTTGGTGACGCCATCAGTGAAACCCAGTTACTTATCTCCAAGCAGATCGTGCTGTTTCAGGCGGAGATCGGAGGAGCAGTCAGACAGATCACTCTTCCACTCTTCTCATTTCTGATGTCGGCGCTGTTCATCCTGGCAGGGTTGCTCATGCTGCTTGCGGCGATCGTCAAAGGAATGGCGCTTCTCCTCGGCTCGGATCTGAACGCTTCCCTCATCGTCGGTGGTGCATTCGCCACCGTGACGCTCGTTCTCTTCGTCGCTGGGTATCGCATGATGTCGCTCTCGAATCTGGAGCCGATGCGGACACAGCGCCGATTCGCACGGGATCGCGACGCCATCAGAGCGAATTGACATCAGTCAATGATACGATCTTATGAAATATTCACTCTGTCTTATCTGTGATTTTGACGATGATCGACTGTTTCGCGATCACTTTCCCCTGATCGTCAAAGTGGTAGGCTTGCATCTGAGCGGTCGCGAGATGAACTTCTGCCACCTCGTCCGCGCCGATCTGGTCGAGATACATGATCAGCGCCCGCAATGAATTTCCATGCGCGACGAGAAGTACGCGCTTGCCGTCTCGGAGTTGCGGTTCGATCTCGTCTCGATAATACGGGATCAGCCGGTCGGCGGTCATCGCGAGGCTCTCACCTCCCGGAGGTACGGCATCGAAGGATTTGCGCCAGATCCGGACCTGTTCGCTCCCCCAGCGATCCTGGGATTCTCGCTTGTTCAGCCCAGCGAGCTCACCGTAATCACGCTCGTTCAGCGCAGAACTCCGTCGAATGCCGAGGGCCGATTGTCCGAGTGCCGACAGAATGAGGTTTGTCGTACGACGTGCCCGCAACAGCTCGCTGGTGAAGGCGAGATCGAAGGAGAAGCCGAGCTCCCTCAACCGATTCCCTGCAATCTCCGCCTCCTCGACGCCGCGTGCGGTCAGATCGGGATCTCGGATGCCCGAGAAGAGATCGCGCTCATTGTCCAGGCTCTGACCATGACGGACAATGACGAGGGTTCGGTCCAGAAGGCGCATTCGAGTCACGGTATCCAAGTATAGGGTATAGAAATCTTGTCATCCGGGGGATGCAGCGTTACGAATTAGCGTAAGCCACTTTTCCGGCTGGTCAGCGTTTCCGGCTGCCGCGCGGCCCGCTCAAGACCGGTGTGTTGGCCCGATTTTCGTCGAGGAGCTTGCGCCAGCGTGTCAGGCGCTCGGGATCGAGGGTTCCGTCCATGACGGCTGCCTGTACCGCGCAGCCGGGTTCGTGAGCATGAGTGCAGTCCCGAAACCGGCACGATGGAGCTAGCTCGACGATCTCGGCGAACAATGTGTCGATGCCATCTGCGGCGTCGCTGACATGCAGCGTGCGCATCCCTGGCGTATCGATGATCCAGCCGCCCTCCGCGATGGCGTGAAGCGAACGCGCTGTCGTGGTGTGGCGCCCCTTGGCGTCGTGTTCGCGGATCATCCCCGTTTCCTGCGGCGATTCCTGGTCCGGGCCGGCGAGCGTGTTGACCAAAGTCGATTTTCCCACCCCAGAAGAGCCGACGACTGCGACGGTCAGGCCCTGGCCGCACCAAGGGGCCAGGGTCGCCACGGTATCTCGGAGGCGCGGATTGACCATCACGACGGCAAGCCCGCGCTGCAGACGGCGTGCCCTTTGCCGGTAGATCTCTGCATCGGGCGCCATATCGGCCTTGGTGAGGACGAGAACCGGATTGGTTCCGCCCTGATTGGCGAGAGCCAGATACCTTTCCAGCCGGGCGATGTTGAAATCCCCGTTGCATGAGGTGACGACGAACAGGGTGTCGACATTGGCGGCAGCCAGTTGCAGCGGTCCTCCCCCTTCATTGCGCCGTTGCAATACGCTCTTGCGCGAGAGCCGCCGGCGCATCGTTCTGGTTTCAGGCTCGACCAGTACCCAGTCACCCACCGCGAAATCGCTGGTCTGGATATGGACCGGGAGCTCAAGGCCGACAGGTCCAGCGAGTGAAACAGCCGTCAGGCGAGAGCGATGGACCGTCGCGATCCGCATCGGCTCCAGACAAATCTCGGCTTGTTCGCGCTGCTCCTCAAAGAAATCGGACCAGCCGAGACGGGAGAGTCGTGCGGGATGAATGGGGCTGAGATCATGGGTCACTTGTCATGCCATGACAGGGCATTGCGGGAATGACCAGCACATGTGCCTTAAGAGCCGCCATTAAGAGCGTCTAACAGAACGGCACCGTAAGCGTGAACGTGCGTTGGCATGGCATTGGCCCGCGCCCCTCTTCCCGACGATCTCTGGCGTGAGATCGCGCCGCTGCTTCCGCCTCTCCGGCCGCGTCCGAAGGGTGGCCGACGACCCATCGAGAACCGGGCGGTGCTCACCGGTGGGATTGGGATTGCCGCGGTTTGGCAGTTCTCCCGCAGTTTGCGTGGATTAGGCAGTGAGCAGGACGCGGCGTCGGAGCAGGGGGAAGCCGGCGCGTCCGTACATGGTCCGCTTGAGCATTTCCAGCCGGCTGATCTGTCCCTCCGCCTGACCATTGCTCCACGAGGTCGTCAATGCGGCGCGCACCGCCGTTCCGTCTCGCTCTAGGTCGTAGACTCATAAGATCGGAGCCAGATACGGACGGCTGCGAGTTTGACGCTGGCGAGATAGTTGGCCGGGTCCTTGTCGTAGCGAGTGGCT
>NZ_JBHTND010000013.1:0-129466 GCF_042679825.1 Methylobacterium marchantiae
ATGATCTGCTCTTCACTGAACCGGCTCTTCTTCATCGTCCGTCTCCTGATCGACGGACCCTAGCTTCAGAACGAGGGCAATCCAGGGGGCAAGGTCAGCACCTTCACAAGCATCGTAGCCGGACTCATCATCCTCAGCCAGATCAAACGGTTCGGTCAGGCGCTCCAAGCTACAGCGTCGATCATCGCGTCGAGGAGTGGCACTTCGACCATATGACGCATTAAAATGGAGTCTAGGGCTTGTTCGGCGGCTCCAACTCCTTAACCATAGCGCGCTCAAACCCCAGGATGGTTTGCCAAACTGATCACGAGAACAATGAGCGAACCCTCTCTACTCCGGTGGGCTGGCAGCAAAAGAAAGTCGCTTCCCCATCTCTTTCGATACTGGCGCGGCTCGGAGCGTACGCACTACCTAGAGCCGTTCTGCGGTTCGGCTGCGCTATTCTTTGCCTCAGAAGCTGAAGCTGCTACGCTTTGCGATAAGAACGAATGGCTTATAAATTTCTATAGAGTTGTCGCAGAAGATCCCATTGCAGTATATGAACTTTCGAACTCCATACCCCGTTGTAAAGATACTTATATGTTCATTCGAGCGACCGCAAAGGCTAATAGAACGATAGAGTCTGCAGCTCATTTCGTCTATCTGAACAGAAATTGTTTCAACGGAATTTATAGGACGAACAAGAGCGGAAGATTCAATGTGCCATTTTCCGCAGCGAGGACCGGAGAGCACCCATCGGGTCGGACGTTCCTACTTGCTGCATCCAAACTTCGGGATGCTCAACTGTTAAGCGGTGATTTTGAAGAATTAGTCCAGAACAACTCTACCGCATCGTCATTTGTGTATTTAGACCCGCCATTCGCAACGAAAAATGCAAGAGTATTCACGCAATATGATTCACACTCCTTCGGAACGTCAGATATAAATAGACTTTCTCGATTACTGGATTACCTTGACGAAATAAACGCCAGGTTTCTGGTTAGCTATGCCGACGTCCCCGAAATTTACTCGTTACGAAATAAATGGCAATGGGAGTCGATTCAAGTGCAGCGCCATATCTCGGGTTTCACAGCCCACCGACGGAATGCAAGTGAAGTCCTAATCTCGAATTTTGAACCTGGACAGGCACAATGAACCTGCTCGTTCTGAGCGACTTGCACATAGGACCAGCTGCGCGCTGCCGATCAATGGTTCCAGCGAATGAGCCGTCCATAACCAACTCTGATGAAACAAAACTTACCGATGAAAAATTATTCTCAAATCTAATTCAACACATAAAATCACAAGGTTTAACAATAGATTACATCCTGTACCCTGGCGATATTGCAGACGGTGGTCAACTAGAGCAATACGACCACTTTGACATAATCGCGAATAGACTCCACGCAGAACTGAAAGTCGAAATAGAAAATATTTTTTTCACGCCAGGCAATCATGACGTCGATTGGACCGATCAGAAAGCCGGAACTACCCAAGATCGAAATCCCTCGCGTTGGAATCAGAGATTTCAACCAATGATGTTGTCGAAGGCACTACCGCGGACCGCGATAGGTGCGCTTTATACCGAGCCCTTTTGGACTCTGTGGCAACAAGATGCAATCAGTGTCATATCTGTAAACACAGCAGCTGCGGATGGGCCAAGCACGCAAAATCACCCGGGTACGATTTCTTCCTCAACCTTTGCAGATCTAGATAACCATTTGTCTTCGATAAAAATTGCAGAGAACAATTTGAAAGTGTTATTAATTCACCACCACCCGTTGCAGTACGCCAATTTGTTCACTGGATGGAAAGACTTTAGCGTCGTCCAAATGGAAAATGATCTATTTGATTTCTGTGGTCGGCACAGGGTTGATTTTATTGTGCATGGTCACCGTCACCAGCCGCATTTCACCAAAAATATTTGCGCGAACGGCCACGAAGTATCCGTACTATCAGCCGGCTCGGTGTCCCATAATTTTCCGGCCTACGTCTACGGAAATATCAGCAATCAATACCACATTATTAAAATACGAGATCGGGATCCAAATGTAGGAATTATTCGAGGCGAACTGAACAGTTATTCATTTTCACAGATCCGAAAATGGCAGCCGAGCGTTGAAAGACACGACGGAATACCTGGCGTTATCCCTTTCGGGCCGCACATTGCGCTTCAACAAGTGCTTACGGACTCAAAGAAAATCATATTAAAAGAAATAGCCAATAAAAATTACTGCACTCACGCCGACTTGCTAGCCAAAATTTCATATTACGAATATCTTAATCCATCCGTAATAATTCACGCTATCGACAGTATCTGCAATCAGGAAAATTTGCACAAATTTGGAGCTGAGATATCAAAGATGGTCATTGTGCGGGAGATGAAGTAATGGTGTCCGTATCATCACTCTCGAGCGCCTTCTTAAGCGACAACGCCCGGAACGAAACAGACGAGAACATTGTCAATTGCTTCATCCAGACCGAAGTATTTTGGTCTCTGTTCAACGTCGGCCATACCATTCTGTATGGTTCGCGAGGCGCAGGAAAGACTTTTATCTCGCGTATGGCCTCCTTTCCCTTATTGCGCCAAAGCCCTCACGAGTATGCCAAGGAAATCATTCAAGAAAAGAATTATATCGGAGTATTCGTAAATACGGATATACGCTTCGTTGGATCGGCTCGCTCCGCCATGTGGACTGAAAGCGAATTTAGCGATCTGTATTTCATCTGGAAATTCAACTTAAATTGTTTGAAATCCCTATGTGTTACTATTGAAAGCGTCCTAGAGCACCGCTTCGGTGATACTGCTGCACGTTTTGCTTGTGAATTAGAGATTTGCTCCACCGTCGCGTCGATGCTGAGGATGAAAGAACGACCGCGACTCCTAGAATTTCCGCAAATCATCTCAGCATACGAAAGTGCATTGCGGGAAAAGATGGCGGCAGCTTTTTTATCCCGGGAACCAGTTGAGCGACACCTTATTGGACCATTCTCGATTGAACTGTTGGAGCCGATTCAAGTTCTAATTGACGTTTTCACCAAGTTATGCCCAGATTATTGTAATACAAAGTGGCTGTTCTTCATTGATGAGGCCGAGTTCCTCACAGTTCCACAGCTTAAAGTAATTAACTCTTTTATTCGAACGCATACAGGGAGAATTTCGCTCAAAGTTGCAACTTTACCGTACCACTACCGAACGTTTGAGACAAATATCTCAACAACACTTCAAGAGGGAGACGATTATGGCGTCGAGATTCTTGATGCTAGTCCAATCTATGCCCTCAACTCTGATAATGCCAAATCAATCTATGAATTTGCACGATTACTATACGAAAGACGCGTCCGGCATTTACAAACTCGACGGCTATTACCTTCAGACGACTCGACAAGCATAAATCTCTCTAGTTTGGATTCGGTCTTAGGTGGCTCGCGCTTATTGGCTAAAAAGCCTCGTATCGCTGATAAGAACTTGGCAATGGAGAAACTTAAAGACCATCTTGACTCAACTACTTGCGTACGTGCCGAACGCCTCCTCAATGAGGCCGCTAGCTTCGACGACCAAATTTGGAGAAAAATCTCGGGGCCTATCGCCCTTCGAGAAGAATTTCAGGAAAGCCGCCGAGGCCACAGAGCGACAGATCTATATTCCGGCGTCGAACTTCTTGTTCGATGTACAGATGGCGTTCCTAGACGGATGATCAACGTGTTTCACCTGATCGCTCGAGAGGCTGCAAGAGCAGGCGGTAGGATTGGAGGCGTACAGGGTCAATTTGGCAGTCGCCGTCATCGATCAATTCTGTCGTATCGCGCCCAAAACCGTATACTCAGTAGCTTCGGGGCGAGGCGGCATGCGAATTCTCTTTCTGTCCCGCAACGCGGACCTGAGTTGAATAAATTAATCGAGAGGTTGGGCATGTATTTCCACGAACGGCTGCACTCTGGCCTGATATCAACCGATTTAGTCATATCATTTTCCGTTGAAGATAGCTGTCCTGAAAAGCTTTGGGATACGGTACTTCATGGCGTAGCCTATGGACATCTCTTTCCTAATTGGCTTTCAGGGAGGCCAGATACGTTGTCTAAGATTGGTACATACCGATTGTCATTTTGCTATGCTCCTCACTTTTATCTATATCCAACAAAGGGAAAAGCTCACAGCCTGACCCGCATCATGCATAATCAACCACTGAATGAGCGGAGAGAACACACACCGATCAGCAAAGGGCAACTCGATTTCTTTTTGGACGGTCGACGTGTTTGACATCATCGATATCGAGGAAGACACACTTTTTAGCACGCAATATGACGCGGTACTGTGCTGCTCAGGATACGAACAAAGAGCACGTTTCCTGCCAAAACAGCTATTAAAACGCAAGGCATATGGCGATTCCAAACGCCTGCTTATTTCATTCAACGACTTTCTGGATCACCCAGAAAGAACTGCAAACGATGGATTTTTTGAGAGATTTGGTTTCATTAAATTTTGCGAAAATTGGCAAGTTTATGGAAATATAAGCGAACGCCTTGTTCAATTATGCAGTGAAAAGGACGGGACTTTCAGGCTGCTCGTGGATTATTCTGCAATGCGAAGAACTATATATTCTGAAATTATATATCTTATGAAAGCATTAAAAAATAGGATAAATCTGGAAGTTACGTTTTCATACTCCGTTGGCGTCCCGTCAGGGAGTCACAGACCAAAGGTTATATCAGATTATCTTTTGCTTCCTGGTTTCGAAGGCAATACCGATTCGCAGCGGGAAAAATTCGCAATTTACTGCTTGGGCTTTGAACCCATCATTCTTCGAAGCATTCACGAGTGGATTGAGCCGTCTGCGTCCATAGCATTTTATGCTGAACCAGGCATGGGTCCTAGGTCTGGTTCGAGGTGCCTACAGCTGAATAAGCGCTTTCTCGAGGAAAGTGACTGCCCAGCTTACCCAGCGCCTTTATGGAGCGTTCGCCACTTTGTTCGCCTATTTGTCGAAGCGACGAAACACGCCATCATTGATCGGGATGTAATGGTTTTTTCATGCGGTCCGAAGCCGTTCGTGCTCGCTACACTTCTTGGTAGTTCTCACTTGCTTTCCCCTTCTCATGTATATGCGCGCGGCGTTGAATCACAGGCAGTCGACAGCCGTTCGACTGGAAAGATCGTGGCGACACGGGTTGTCGTCGCTTTGGATCGAGGTTTGCTGTAGCGTCATGATGACATGTTACACTATGCACATATACAGGATCTAATTTTCAGTTTGATCAAGTGTTTGCTTAATTAATCTCATCGATACCCATTGATTAAAAAATATTATTGTAGTATAATTACCAACATCCGACGAGATAGCGTCGTTTTGCATGGTCCATCTCTACAAGCTTGGTAGATCTGATTGACAGATATACGCGAGAGTGACGTGACTGGTATTTTGGACCGAGCCGATTGAGCGATGACCCTGCCCCAGCAAACTGGCTCTTCGCCAAGTTTGGTGGATTGGGTTGGTGGGAGGGATGCCGGAAGGCAGCTCCTGGCTGAACCGGGCGGGGATTCTCAGATCAGGGTATGACCCTTCTCTGTCACATCCCCGGTTGTCGCCTTCTCCACGTCACGCGTGAGGAGAGCACTGCCCTTCGCATTTCCGCTCAAGCGAGGCGCGATCATGCCCGTTACCCACGCTGTCGTACGGTCAGCCGGTCGGTGCATAGTCGCTATCACCGGCGTCCCGCCGACCTGGCGACGAGCGGTCAGGAGGTACGTCTGACCCTGACGATCCGACGTTTTTACTGCCACGACCCTGCTTGCGCCCGCCGAACCTTTGCCGAGCGTCTGCCGGGCCTCCTCGATCACTACGCTCAGAGAACCTGCCGGCTGGCCGATGCCCAGGTTCGGACCGCGCTGGCGCTCGGTGCCACAACCGCCGCCCGGCTGCTGCCGCACCTGGCGATGCCCACCAGTGCCACGACGCTGCTGCGGGGTATCCGCAAATGTACGCTGCCGACCGGATCCAAACCGATCATCTTCGGTGTCGACGACTGGGCTCTGCGCAAGGGCCGAACCTATGGCACCATCCTTGTCGACCTCGAACGCCGCCGTCCCATCGATCTGCTGCCGGATCGTTCGGCCTCGACGCTGGCGGCCTGGCTCCCGCGCGACCCACAGATCCAGGTCGTGGCACGGGACCGCTCGACCGAATATGCGCGTGGGACCGCCATGGGTGCGCCCGATGCAGTTCAGATCGCGGATCGGTGGCATCTCCTGCTCAATACCCGACAGATGGTCGAGCGCTGGCTCGCCCGCGTCCATCCGCGTCTGAAGCTGTTGCCGGTCGCGGCCCCGTCATCGCCATCGATTCGGCGTGTCACGCCCTACCCGCGCGCACCGTCGGAGATGCTCGCGCGGGCCGCGGCCCGCGGTCGATGGGAAGCGGCATATGACGACGTGCGCCGCCGCCATGCGGAAGGACACTCGCTTCGGCGCATAAATCGCGAGACGGGCTTGGCCCGGGCCACGGTGCGCAAGTACGCCTTCGCCGCGAGCTTTCCCCGGAACGGCATGCGCGAGCCGAAGCCGAGCATGCTCGATCCTTATCTCGGGCATCTGCATGGCCGCCTCGATGAGGGCTGCTAGAACGCTGCGCAGCTTTGGCGCGAACTTCAGGGTATCGGCTTTGCCGGCACCTCGAAGCAGGTGCATCGCTGGTTGTCCGAGCGGCGCGCAGGCCCGGCCGGAACGACTATCCGGTCGTCGCCAGCGTAAGCGCTCGGTGACGGCTGCCTTGTGCGGATAGGGCTCGGGTCTGGATACAGGTGATGGCGCCGGATGGCGCTGTATCGGCCCTGTGTCTGGACCTATGACGAACACGCCTCACATCGTCGTCGCGGGAACGCGACGGACTTGGTCGGCCGAGCAGAAGCGCGCGATCCTCGCCGAGGCGGACGATCCGACGACGACGGCCTCCGAGGTGGCACGCCGGCACGGGCTTCATTCGAGCCCGCTGTTCCGCTGGCGGCGCGCGCTCCGGGGCGGAGCGCCTGCACCGACGGCGGCGTCCCGCCCGCGCTTCATCCCGCTTGCGCTGCCGGCTCCACCCTCCAGCGTCCAGGACGAGCCGCTCCGTCCCGGCGCCATCGAGATCGAGCTGGCCGGCGGCCACCGGTTGCGGGCCGAGGCGGGCGCGGACGTCGCTCTCTTGCAGGGCGTGATCGCGGCGTTGCTGGGACGATGATCCCGGTCCCCTCCGGTTCCCGGGTCTGGCTGGCGACCGGCCACACCGACATGCGCAAGGGCTTCGACGGCTTGGCCAGCCTCGTGCAGGATCACCTCGCGCGTGATCCGTTCTCGGGACAGGCCTTCGTCTTCCGTGGTCGGCAGGGGCATCTGATCAAGGTGCTGTGGTGGGACGGCCAGGGTCTGTGCCTGTTCGCCGAGCGCCTGGAGAAGGGTCGCTTCGTCTGGCCGGCGACGGCAGGAGCAGCTGCCGCACTGACGCCGGCGCAACTCGCCATGCTGCTGGAGGGCATCGACTGGCGTGCCCCGGTGCGTACGGACCGGCCTCGTATCGCGGGCTGACGTACTGCTGTCGGAACGGGCTTGCGCGCCGGGCGGCACGGCTTACGCTGTTGGTGTGGCTCTCGATCCTGGCTCACTCCCCGATGACGTCGATGCGCTCAAGCGCATGATCGTCGGCATGGCGCGGGAGGCCGTCCACGCCAACACCCTCATCGAGAAGTTGCGCAGCGAACTCGCCCGGCTCAAGCGGGCGCAGTTCGGCGTCTCGTCCGAGAAGCTGAAGGCGCGCGTCGAGCAACTCGAGCTCGCCATCGAGGCGCTGGAGGTCGACGAGGCCGAGCGCCTGGCCGCCGCTCCGGTCGTGGCCGACGCCGTCGAGGCTGCCCGAACCAGGCCGGCCCGGCGTCCCTTGCCCGATCATCTGCCGTGCCAGAGCGTGATCCATCCCGGTCCCTGCGCCTGCCCATCGTGTGGCGAGACCCTGCGCCGGATCGGCGAGGACGTGACGGAGACCCTCGATTACGTGCCCGGCCGCTTCAAGGTCGTCCGGCACGTGCGCGAGTCGTTCGCGTGCCGATCCTGCGAAGGCATGGTGCAGGCGCCCGCCCCGCATCATGCGATCGCCCGCGGGCGGGCCGGAGCCGGGCTTCTCGCCCATATCGCGGTGGCGAAGTTCGACGACCATCTGACGCTTTACCGCCAGGCCGAGATCTATGCCCGGGACGGCGTGGACCTGGCCACCTCGACCCTGTCGGGCTGGGTGGGTGCGACGGCCGCCGCCCTCTCGCCGCTGGTCGACCTGCTCCGCCACGACGTGCTGGCGGGCTCGGACGTCCTCTACGACGACGACACCCCCGTCCCGGTACTGGCGCCTGGTCTGGGCCGGACGAAGACCGGACGGCTCTGGGTCTATGTGCGCGACGAGCGGCCCCACGGCGGCGTGCGTCCGCCGGCCGCCATGTTCCTGGCCTCCCCCGATCGCAAGGGCGAGCGACCGCTGACGCATCTGGCCGGGTTCCAGGGCGTGCTGCACGCCGACGGCTATGCCGGCTTCAACCGCCTCTACGAGGGCGGCCGCCCAGGCGGTGCCCTGATCGAGGCGGCCTGCTGGGCCCACACCCGGCGCAAGTTCTTCGAGGTGTACGCCAAGACCGGCTCGGCCATTGCCGGGGAGGCGCTGGCGCGCATCGGCGCCCTCTACGCGGTCGAACGCGAGATCGCCGGCCAGCCGCCCGATGAGCGACAGCGGCGGCGACAGGATCGATCCCGCCCGCTGGCCGACGCCTTGAGAGTCTGGGCCGAGACGATCCTGCCGCAGCTCTCCGGCCCCTCGGATCTGGCCAAGGCGTTCCGCTACATGCTCACCCGCTGGCGCGCGCTGACCCGGGTGTTCGACGACGGCCGGATCGGGCTCGATAACAACCCGGCCGAGCGGGCGCTGCGCGGCGTCGCGGTCGGGCGCAAGAACTACCTGTTCGCCGGCTCGGAACGGGGCGCCGAGCGGGCGGCCACCTTCTACACCCTGATCGATACGGCCAAGCTGAACGGCCTCGACACCGAGGCCTACCTGCGGGACGTCCTCACCCGCATCGCCGAATATCCGGCCCGACGCCTCGGCAACCTGCTGCCGTGGAATTGGGTCCCGCTTACAGCGCTCGATCAGGCCGCCTGACCCAGAAGGCCCTTCACCGAGCGCTTACCGATCAACCGAGCTTCGAGCAAGTCGAGCTTGGCCCGGCCGAACATCTGCCGCTTCACGAGCTTCAAGCGGGTGATCTGCCACTCGCTTTGGCCGTTCGACCACGGCTGCGTCAGCGCCGCGGCGACGGCCGCTTTGTCTTTCGACAGGCCGCTGGCGAAGGATGCCAGGAGGCTAGAGCCGTGCCCGCTCAGGTTGGATCATAGGCATCGTATCCAGCGGCGGTGAGATAGTTGCGGCACTCGTCCGGTCGGACGGCGGCGAACGCCTCCGCGATGGCGAGGATCAGGTCCGCTGCGGTTCGCGCTGCAGCCGCTCGGAGAAGGGCTTTGATCTTGGCAAAGACCTGCTCGATCGGATTGAAGTCGGGACTGTAGGGCGGGAGGTAGAGAACTCGTGCGCCAACCGCCTCGATGGCGTCGCGCACGCCGGCGACCTTGTGGGCGTTCAGGTTGTCGAGGATGACGGTGTCACCGGGCCTGAGCACCGGAGCCAGGGTGTTGGTGACGTAGGCGCGGAAGCGCATGCCATTCGTCGCTCCATCGAAGACGGTCCTGGCGATCAGTCCCGTGGCGCGCAGGGCGGCGGTGATGGTCGTGGTCTTGTAGTGATGGGGTGGACGCTCTCCGACGGCATCGATGTGCCAGAGTGGTGGTGTTGTGAACCACCCGAGGGAGGCGTCCGTGACAGAGGTTAGCACCATCGGCCTAGATCTGGCCAAAAACGTCTTTCAGGCGCACGGCGCGAATGCTGCCGGTGCCCCGATTTTCCGCAAGAAGCTACGGCGTGATCAGGTACTCGCCTTCTTTGCGGCCCAACCACCCTGCCTCGTGGCGATGGAAGCCTGCCCCGGCGCGCATCATTGGGGCCGCGAGATCGGCAAGCTCGGTCACACGGTCAAGCTGATCGCGCCTGCCTACGTGAAGCCCTTCGTCAAGCGCCAGAAGAACGACGCGGCCGATGCCGAGGCGATCTGCGAGGCCGCGCAGCGCCCGACCATGCGCTTCGTTGCAGTGAAGAGCGAAGCCAAGCAGGCCTCCGCGGTGATCTTCCGGACCCGCGACGTGCTGGTCGGCCAGCGCACTCAGCTCATCAACGCGATCCGCGGCCATCTTGCCGAGTACGGCCTGATCGCGCCGCAGGGGCCCGCCCACATCGAGCGGTTGATCGGGCAGATCGAGGATTCCGCTTCGGACATTCCTCCAGCCGCCCGCGCCAGCCTTGCCGTGCTCGTCTGTGCGTTCCGCCACCTGCAGGAACAGACCGCAGCCCTTGATGCCGAGATCGCCACACGCGCGAAGGCCTACGATACGGCTCGGCGGCTGATGAGCGTGCCGGGCATCGGCCCGCTGATCGCCACTGCCATCGAGGCCCTGGCCCCGCCCGTAGAGACGTTCCGTTCGGGGCGCGACTTCGCCGCCTGGGTCGGGCTGACACCAGTACAACGCTCGACCGGCGGCAAGGAGCGCCTCGGCCGCACCTCGCGCATGGGCGAGCGGACGCTGCGACGCCTGCTCATCATCGCGGCCAGCGCGGTCGTACGCTGGGCCAAGCGCAAGGGCGTGCCGGCCGACTCATGGCTCGGCCAAATGCTCGCGCGCAAGCCGCCGATGCTGGTCATCGTGGCCGTGGCGAACAAGAACGCGCGCATCGCGTGGGCCCTTCTGACGAAGGGTGGGATCTACCGAGCTCCGGCCGTCACCGCGTAGGCGGGGCGGACGCGAGGCTGTCGGAGGGCGTGAGGAGGTCGACGGACAGGTATGGCGCAACGTCGGTGAGACGGAGTTGAGAGAACCAGGCGCATGGGGAGCGCTTCGAGCGCGCTGTAGTGATGTGGTCCCGACTCTCGCACTCCCATACGGGCCCGCGGCATGTGATCCGCCGCATCAGAGGCCGGACACATGGCAGCACCCGATCACGCGCAGCGCCCGTCCAGAGATTTTACTTGCACCCGAGGGGGCGTCCACACATGCCCATGAGGCACGGTGATCCGGCAGCGCTGACCGCGCGGCGCACGACCATAGCGGCGGACCATCTTCGTCGTGGCAGCCGTCTCGTCGAGGAAGACCAGGCGATCCGGATCGAGGTCGGGTTGCCCATCGAACCAGTCCTCGCGCGCGGCCCTCACATCCGGCCGCTCCTGCTCGGCCGCGTGGACAGCCCCTTTTTACGGGTGATCCCATGCCGGGCGAAGAAGCGCGACAGGCTGCTCGTGCTCGCCTGGACGCCGCGGTCCTGGAGCCTGTCGCGGAGTTCTCGCAAAAATGAGAGCGGGTGTTCTTCGTGGATCCGAAGGATTAGAGCCGCCTGCGCTTCAAGGCGCTGCGAGCTGCGGTCCCCGCCCATGCGCTTGGGCGCGATCTGCCCGTCCTGTCGGAAGCGCTCATGCCAACGGACCGCGCTGGCCGCCCCGACCCCGAAGCGTTTGGCCGCCTGACGCCGTGATGCGCCCGCTTCAATCGCGGCCACCACACGCTCGCGCAGATCGACCGACAGGGCTGAAGGCATCGCACTCCTCCCTCGTAAGCCCATCCAGTGAATCACACGCGATCCAGACCGCCTACCCCAAACGATTCAACCAGCTAGGGCACGGCTCTAGAGGCCGCCGCCTCTATCCAGACATCGACATCGGGTCGCCGCCGCTCGCGGATCATGGTTTGGAAACGCGACAGCAGGGAGCGAGCCTCGTCGAGCGTCGGCACCTCCGCCTCGATCGTCGCCACGGTCCTGGCCTCCGCCTTCGTCAGGCTGTCCCGCCCGGTCGTCATCAGCCGGGAGAGGATGCGCGCCGAGGGGACCTTGCCCGATGCTCCTTCAGGAGCCCGTTCGCTGCGTCGGCGGCGTGTCGCCCATTCCCCGACTGCATTCGAGCCGGGCATTACGCCGGGCATAGGGAGCGGCGAGGTCCGGCCCGAGACGTTCTGCGAAGATCTTGGTCCGGCAGTCCGCTCCGGCGCAACGGAAGCGGCAGACGCGGATATCGATGACGATACGCCGCCCGGCGACCGGCAGATCCGACACGGTGCGCGTGTACCGACTGTGGACGCGTGAGGAGGGCTGACCGCAGCCCGGACATCGAGCCGAGGAGGCGATCGGCCGGGTGGTTAGGGTCAGGCCGGCTCCAGCCTGGACATGATCGACGACGAGCCCGCCCGGGACGACGGAGCTCGAATGCAGGCTGCGAGGCATGGAAGGATCTCCGAAGGCCGAAGCCGAGATCCATCAACCCGCCGGCACCGAAAGTGAGTCAGACCCCTGCTTCAACGCCGAGACACACAGGAGGCGCGCATGACGCGGTGCGGGACCGACCGTGTCAGCTTGCCCAGTCGCTTTCGAAGAGATTTCCGTCCCAATCATCGCATCGAGAAGGGCTCTGCCCCGTCAACCGATCCACAGCTCCCAAAGGCCGACCGTTTCTCAATCGGCGCGCGCTGGCTTGAGCCAATCCTGAATCCTCCGTGCGAACGCCTCGGCCTCGGGCGATACCATCCCCGACGCCAACTTAGCGTACCAATCGGTGTAACGACGCATCTGCCGGCGGGTGGCGTAGACCTCGATGCTGCTGGCTCCGGCGGCCCGCAGGAATTGACGGCACGTTTCCTCCGCGGAGGGGAAAGGCTGGGGATCCGTCGTGATAGCCTGCATCATGGCGAGAAGATTGAGTTCCAAAATGTTCGCGAGCGCCCAGGTGCGGGATTTTCTATCGCATTGCCGACAGTCGATCTCGGATAGGCCGCGGGCGAGCTTCCAGAGATCAGGCAACGAACTCGGAGTGAACGTCGGTTCGGGGCCAATGCCGCAGCGTAGAAGTATCCAGGCCAAGGAGATGTACTGGACGATCCCCCAATGGCTATTGCGATCGCCCTCGAACGACATCCAGTAGAGGTCGCGCGCTTCCGTCATCAACCCGAGCACCTCCTCCGAGGCCTCGCCCAGTTCGGAGCCGGCGAAGGCTATCTCTGCCTGCCGTTTCTTCACGCTGGCAAGCAAGCCAAGGATCCGGGGGCGGTGCCGTTCCAAGTCGTCGACCTCGAGCAGGGCACGCAAGTGTCCAAGAGCCGCGGCGACGCGGGCCATCGCCCAGTCGATGTCTGGTTCGCCGTTTCGGGCGGGAGCCCCGGCCCGACGGGACCGATCCGGCGCGGATAGGCCGTCGATTAGCCTGTCGGCGGTATCCAGCGCGGTTCCGACGGCGGCGAATGCCCGCTCGATGCGGGTATTAGCGAGATCACCTGCGAACCCCTCAGGAAAGGACGCGTAGACGACTAGACCGGCCCAGTCGTGATGGAAGGGTACCTCGGCATGCAGCCGCTTGCGCAACTCGTGCACCGCCCTACGGGGATCGCGGCCCCACAGGAACGCCTCGTAGAGGGTTTCGGCCAACCCCACCGAGCCCTCGAACGAGAAGGGGAACTGGCTCGCGACAACCACGGGTACACCGGCGTCATGCAACGCATGGGCGATGCTGGCGCCGACACCAGCGACGCTTCCTACGTTACCAGAGTCGCAGGCCGCCAGCGTGACGACTTGGGGACGCGCCAAGCCGGGGCGTCCGTCGGGGTCAGCCGAGCAGATGATCGTCGCCAACCGCTCCCCATCGACGACATCGACGCCTCCGTTCTCTCCATGCAGCGCGAGGCCGTACCGCAGGGCGTTGTCTGGTCCGGCCGCTACGCCATGGGCCAGGATGTGGACATGGGTGAATCGACCGGTGGCACAGGCCTCTCTAAGGCTACGCGCGCTGGCAGCGGGCATGAAATGGAGGTGACGCTCGACGGCGACCCGTCGACCGGCCTCGTCATGCGCCGAGCCATCGCGGCCCAGATGGTTGACCCAAGGGTCGATTGCCCGACGGAGCACAAGCAGGTGCGCTTCAGTCGGCACCATCTCAATCCCGGACGGAGCGGCGGCGGCGAAGAGGATGCATGGGTTCCGGGACCGTTCAACTGCGGTCTCGGACACGCGACGCGTCTCCCGCGTCAGGCACAGAGGGGCCTGGGGCTGCAGCAGCAGCGATTGTCCGGCCCCTGGGAAGCCGTCGGGCGCCAAAGCTAACTCGTACGGAAGCAACGCCAGCTCTGAAGCGGACACGACGAGCCGCACGTGAACGAGCGCCCCGTCGGAGGGACCGGCGCCCCGGCCGAGCTCGGCCGTCAGCCCAGGGATCCGGCCGAGGAGGTCGGCGAGCACACGCGCGGTATCTTTGAGCTGGAACGCGCGGGCATCCGGAGCGACTTCGTACCCCAGCGCACGCAGCCTGTAGAGCATCTGGTCGTGCTCGAACGGCATATGGACGGTCGTTGCCGCATGGTTCTCACAGAGGGCGAGGTAAGGCGTGAGGGGCGAGAGGAGCTGGTTGTGCGATGGACCGTGCCGCAGGAGTTCGAGTGTGATCGTGCGCATCAGGTTCCAGCCACCTCGAACTCACCGCCGAC
This sequence comes from Methylobacterium marchantiae, assembly GCF_042679825.1. Classification (NCBI taxonomy): domain Bacteria; kingdom Pseudomonadati; phylum Pseudomonadota; class Alphaproteobacteria; order Hyphomicrobiales; family Methylobacteriaceae; genus Methylobacterium; species Methylobacterium marchantiae. The sequence goes on from NZ_JBHTND010000013.1 coordinate 14,615, forward strand.
GACCTCGAAGGGTTTTGAGGCAGTTCCCACGTGCCGAAGCCCAGCGACGACCCGTCCCCCCTCTTCCCTGACAGAGACCACCGCCGGGCGGGAGATCAGTAGGCCGTCCGCGTCCAATTGATCGAGATCGCGTCCCGCCAGCTTGCCAAGGAATTCCTCGAACGCGGCTGGATCGCGTCGGACCGGTGGTTCGATCTGCATCAGCGAGGCCCAAGTCCCACTGTTGAAATAATATCCCTTTCCATTTCGCCGCCGAAGCACGCGCTCCAGATGCGTGTGCCCCGTCACGACGACGTCGACGTCAGATGGAACTTCCTGATCCGCCCTCCGGAAAGTCGTATCGATCTCTGTACGATCAAAACTGCGGTCGGCGTCCAGGTAATTAATGGCTTCACGCAGCACCTCGGATCGGGGGGCACGCTCGACGAGCCTCCGCAGAGCTCCTCCTATGCCGAGGAGATCGGTCCCCTGTTCGGCCGATGCGAGCGAGCGAGCGTCGACCCCGTCGCGCATGCGGTCTTCGGTTCGGTCGAGAAGCCTCGCAGCGACCTCGCGTCGCTCCCGATCGGTTAAGGGGCCACCCGAGATGTGGGGGCGGGCTTGAAGACTGACGTCGGGGGCTGTACCGGCTCCGGGATCACCGAGGTAGCCGGCCCTCCAGCGCACGGCGTCCCGGGCGAGCCTGGGGATCGTCCCGGCAGCAGCTGAGATGCGTCGTGCCACGGACGGATCCAGCGCCAGGAGTAGTGGGAGGACGGCGCCCGACTCGGGCTTCAGGAGGTCGACGAAGGGATACCGCGTCTTCACCGCGTTCATCACGTCGACGACGAGCCTGGTGCCGGCGTTCGCCGCGTATGGTTCGGTGGCCGCGCCCCATCTTTTGGCGCGTGCCGACCGTCGAAGTGCCTCGTAATCGGTGACGTTCCACTCGTCGAACTCGTTGCCGTGAAGGCACAGGACCTTCGCGGACCCGACACGGGCCGAGATGCCTAAGCCGGCCGTTTCGAGCGTCAGCCGCGATCGTGCCTCCCGATCATGCCCGGATAGCGCCTCCATGAGCACTTCCGCGACCCATGGAAGGGCAAGCTCGACGTCATGGTTTCCGAGCGCTATCGCGACGGAGACGTTCGGCGAGGCTAGCAGCTCGCGAATCCCCGTCGCCACACCCGCGAATGAAGGGTCGGTTAGTATCCGCCGCAGCTTATCCGAGGCGTGCACAGCGTCGAAGTATGCTGCGGGTTCCTCAGCTAGAAAATCAACGAAGTCACCGTTGATGACGAAGCCGACCCTTCTCTCCTTCGCTTCATCCAGCAGGGCCCCGACCAGCACCTCAAATTTAGCTTTCGATCTGAAGATCTGAAAGCCGGCCTTCCCGCCGAGATGAAAGTCAGATACAACGTGGAGGGCGTCAACGACTAGGTTCACCTGCATACGATCGCCCCAGATATAACACACGGTACGATCGCACCCTTGGCGCGCAATCGAAATGACAGCTCACCATCCACATCGCCGAAGACGGATGTCGGCGCAACTTTCCTACCGTTGCGACCGAGCATGCGGCGACGAACCCGAGATGTCCATCGCTGTCGGCGAAGGGCTTGTCGCAAACGCGATAGCGCCTGCTTTTGGCCCGCATTGACTATATAGCCTATACGCTAGGTGCTCCTCTACGCCGATGGTGTCATAAATTTCGTTCAAGGGCGCGGCCCTACCGCGTGCCTGACCGGGCAGATTTCGGAACGATTGGCGAGGACTGGACGCCATCAATGGATCTAATCACCTGAATTATCGCGAGACGCGTGTTCGATAGTTTTCCTTATGGTTTGGCCAATTTTTCGCGGGCAAATTTCATCGCCCCAAGACAAAACTCGACATTCTCAGCTACTGCCATAACACTATCACGTTCTTTGTCAGCAAGTGGGCGCGTATGTATGTGAGACCAAATCTTGTCTATCATTGCCTCTAATACGATCCGGTAGTCTTTACACTCACCCGCAAAAGTTATTCACCTTTTAGCTCAACGTTCCAAATTTAGATCAATCATGGGCAGCGTAAGAACTATTTTTCTAAGAGACGCATCGTATCTGAGTCCAGCATTATTGTAAAAATAGTTGAAAGATTTTCAGTTCACAGCTGTACGCTTATCATTATACCGTATTTGCAAGAAAGATGGCTTGGTTCTGCAGTTTGCATTCCACTTTTACAAAATTTGGCATATTGTTAGGACACGCCCTAATGAGACAGACACCTCAAACGTTCTTAGCGTCTCAACAGGATCGCAACCAAGACTTTAAGACAGCCGACAACGTCACTCTACTTAAAAAGACAGCTGTCCTATTTTTATGCATGTCGGGTATCCGATCGTTTAGGTGACATACCGAGGAGCGCCCTCATCAGCCAGCTCAGCCTTGGCCGTTTTTGTCACCTAAATATGTAACCTTTTCTATTGTTACGAAAACGTAGTTATGCAACTATCGTGACATGTTGATCGGCTACGCCCGCGTCTCGACTGAGGACCAGAACCTGGACCTGCAGCGCGATACCCTGACGGCGGCCGGGTGTCAGAAGGTGTTTGAGGAGAAGGAGAGCGGCCGAGCCGGTACCAAGCGGCCGGCGCTCGACGCCGCTCTCGCCTATCTGCGCGCCGAGGATCAGCTGGTGGTGTGGAAGATCGACCGCCTCGGCCGCTCGCTGCGCGAAATGCTCGACACCGCCCACATGCTCCAGGAGCGCGGGGTACGGCTGCGCTCGCTAACCGAGCAGGTGGACACGGAAACCGCGACCGGCCGGATGATGTTCAACTTCCTCGGCACGATCGCCGAGTACTTCCTCGACCTCAACCGCGAACGCACCCTCGCCGGGCTTAAGGCTGCGGTGGCGCGGGGTCGCAAGGGCGGCCGACCCCGCAAGATCACCGATTCGGACCTGGAGGCCGGACGTGCCCTGCTCGGCGCCGGCACCATCCCGGTGGCCGAGATCGCCAAGCGCCTCGGTGTTAGCCGTAAGACGTTCTACCTCTATTTCCCGCAGGCACGCGCCCGCAGTCAGGCGAAGGTCTGACCCCATGCCGATCAAACCGGAGAACCGCTGGCTCTATCCAATCGACTGGCCGCAGTTGTCCGATGTGATCCGGTTCGAGCGCGCCGGTGGGCGCTGTGAGGGCTGCGGCCGACCGCACGGCCAGATGGTCTGCCACCTCGGTGACGGGCGTTGGTGGGACGAGGCGGCGCAGACTTGGCGCAGTGGCCGGGGCCGGGCCCTGAAACTCGCACTGCCGACTGCCCTCCACGCCTCCGTCAAGATCCGTAGCACGCAGGTGGTGCTGGCCTGCGCCCATCTCGATCACAACCCGCAGAACAACGACCCGAAGAACCTCAAGGCGCTCTGCCAGCGCTGCCACATCATCCAAGACAAGGACGAGCACCTGCGTCAGCGCTGGTTCACCTACCGGCTCAGGAAAGCTGTTGGGGACCTGTTTATGGGACCATATCCGTTCCGCTATATTGCCGTACAAAAGCGTCCACGAGGCTCGCCGAGCGCTGACCGCGAACCAGAAAATGACAAGGCCAGGATTACAACGCCATGATCGATTTTTTCATTAGTTATAATTCAGCAGACGTTCAGTGGGCGGAGTGGATCGGATTTGCGCTTGAAGAGAAGGGTTTTACTACAATCATACAGGCTTGGGATTTTCGGCCGGGTAGTAACTTTGTTATACAAATGCAGGAGGCCGCCACAAAGGCCGAGCGCACTATCATGGTTTTGTCGCCGGATTATTTAACCTCCCAATTCGCGGCGCCGGAATGGGCGGCGGCCTTTGCGCAGGACCCACAAGGCTTAAATCAGAAGTTGGTCCCCGTGATGGTTCGAGCCTGTCGGCCGATGGGGCTGCTGCCGCAGATCGTGCAGATCCGGATCATGGATATGGATGAAGCTGCGGCTCGGGCAGCTCTTCTGCAAGGGGTTGACCGCAAGCGCGCCAAGCCGTCCAGCCCGCCTTCCTTCCCCGGCATGGCGTCGATCAAACCGACGAAAAGCTTCCCCGGTGCGACATCTGCTGAGGCAGCTTCCTCCGCAGCCCGCCCGGCCTCCAACCTGATCCCGAGCCTCAAGCGCGCACCAAGCGACCTCGACAAGCGGCGGTTCATCACAGGTGGCTTTAACACTATAAAGGGCGTGTTCGAGGCGAACTTAAAGCAGGTCGAACAGGACGAACCACGCATCCAGACGGACTTCCAGCTACGTAGCAACACGGATTTTCGCGCGGAGCTTTTCCTAGATGAGAAAAGTAAGTGTAGCTGCCGGATCTGGCAGGGTGGCATGATGTCGACTGATGGCATTAACTATGCAGAGGGGCGTAGCCATTCAGATAATTCTTGTAACGAGATCATCTCACTTGCTGAGGGCGGTCAGCTAGCCTTAATGGCGATCATGGCAATGGGGCATCATTCATTTGAGAAAGAATTCAATCTGCGCAACATGACACCAGAACAAACTGCAGATTATTTATGGCGGCGGTTTGTTAGTGCGCTGCGCTACTGAACGGCTTCCGTCGGTTAAGCGAGGGCGCCTGACGCATGGGTATCATCAATCTCACCGCGGAAGAGCAAAATGCCTTGAGCCGGCTCGACGCTGCCGAACTTCGCAAGCGTATTGATCAGGCGCTCAATGATGAGCAGGCCAATCCTCTGAATGGCTTGTCGCTTTCCGCCTGCGGACCTTACGTGGCCCAGGAGTACAGCTATTTCCAACGGGATCTGAGCGCGTATCGACAGGCAAAATCCGGTCGTAAGCGCGAGGAGACCGGCGACCGTGTGCGTCGGAGCGGCTATCGGTTGTCGCATGCCGTGGACCAGATGCAGCACCGAATGGAGACCGAGGCGGCTGAAGGCCAATTCTTTCACGTGGACGACCAGGTGATGCAGCCGCTGTCGTTCTCCGACCGGCTACGCTTTGTGGTGCATTACCGCTGGCGGACGACCACGGACGATGCTTGGGTTGGTGGAAGCATCGAGTTCACTCATACCGTCCGACCGCGCCCCGCTTACGGGGTCCCGCCCAAGCGAAAACCGAGCGCCGCTAAGCTACGTGAGCAGGAGCAGAACGACCGTTACGACGCTTGGAAAAGTCTGTCAGACGGTGCCTGCCAGCACGTGCGAGACTATCTGCGTGCCGGTAAGGATCCGGCCGCGATCCCAACCAGCTTCGCGATCAAGACCGATGGGCAGGGCTACCTCAACAATTTCAGCACCAGGTTCTGGTCGGAGGAACCCTAATTTGCTTGGATCATGTGCCTGCGGATCTGGCTTGAAGAGAGCCCATCCCGCGCTCATGCTGCTTGATCATACTTGGATAGCAAAAAGCCGCCCAAGAGACGGCCGGAGATTCACTTATCGCCAAGTCTCTGACAAGGCAGTATATATGCAAATATGAAACGAAAAAAACTTACCCCGGCGGTGTGCAGAGCAGGGACCGGCCGGGGCTTACCCACTTATAATGGGCCAACATCCGCAAAAATACAAGCGGCTTGTATCACGCCATGAGTACGTTCGTTGATACGGTCGCCCCTGCCCGCTTCGCCCGCTACCTTGCCTGGGCGGGCAACGATGCCGCGCTGGCCCATCGCCTCTACAACCGCAACGTCGCGCTGGCGGAAGCGTTCTACACGCCGCTGCATACCCTTGAGGTCGTCCTGAGGAACAGGGTTGATGATGCACTCAGCGCCCGGTTCTCAGCGACTTGGTACAGTGATCCCGCCGTGGTTCGCCCCTACCCTCTTCAGCGAAAGGTTCGCGAGGCGCACCAGAAACTGGCATCGCTCGGGCCGCGGCTGACGCGGGGGCATGTGGTGGCGGAACTCAGCTTCGGGTTCTGGACCGGTATGTTCAACCGCCACCAGAGCCACCTCTGGGGTATCCTGCAGCCGATTTTCGTGGGCGCGCGGGGCCTGCAGCGCAAGAACGTGTCCGGACAGCTCGACGACATCCGCGGCCTGCGGAACCGGATCGCTCACTACGAGCCGATCGTGCAACTGGATCTGCAGCACGCCCATCACGAGATGGAGACGCTGACCCGGTGGCTCTGTCCCGATGCCGCCGCCTGGAACGCGGTCCACAGCCGCTTTCCTCTGGTCTGCCCGCCGAGCATCATCATCGTCAACGGGCAGGTCGATCCGGCGCTCGCGCCTAACCTCTGAGAACCATGGCGTCCCCTGCGGGCCGCGCCCTACTCGCCGCCTGCGGCGACTCCCGGAACCCGCCAGGGCGGCGGTTTCCGCCTGCCGATGACGGTCGCTGACGCGATCTGGAGGCCTGCGTGTGGATCGGCGCCGAAGGCGGGCTCTGACTCACTCTCGCTGATACCGACGGCGTTGAGGTTGCGGACATCCAAGATGGAGCCGCAGCATGCGCCCTCGCTTTCGGTCGTCGAGCCTCATACCCTCTGGATTCGTCGTCGATCACCTCGATGTCAGCGCCGACCGGATCGGTTTGGTCGTGAGGTCGGGGGCCACGGTGGCGTCCTGCCCGAACTGCCGGACCCCTTCGCGTCGTATTCAAAGCCGGTACCGGCGTCGTGCCGCCGACCTGCCGCTCGGTGGCCGGCGCGTCGAGCTCCAGGTCGTCGTACGACGCTTCCGGTGCGACGCGGCGACCTGCGAGCGGAAGATCTTCGCCGAGCGCTTTCCTGACGATGTCCTGCCCGCCTTCGCGCGACGCACTGCGCGGCTGGAGCAGATCGTCCATCACCTCGGTCTCGCGCTCGGCGGTCGGCCCGGTGCGGGCCTTGCCCAGCGCCTCATGCTGCCGGTCAGTCGCGACACGCTTCTGCGCGTCATCCGCCGTCGGGCGACCACACGGTCCGATCCGCTCGGCGTCATCGGCATCGACGACTTCGCCTGGCGACGCAACCACCGCTACGGCACCCTGGTCTGCGATCTCGAACGCCGCCGCATCGTGGCGCTCCTACCGGATCGCGAGCAGGCAACCGTGCAGACCTGGCTGGAGCAGAACGCCTCGATCCAGATCGTCGCCCGCGACCGCGGCGGCGGATATGGTGAGGCCATCGCCCGCGCTCTGCCGCAGGCGATCCAGGTCGCCGACCGCTGGCACCTCATGGAGAACGCCAGCCGTGGCTTCCTCGACGCCGTGCGCAGGTCAATGCGTCAGGTTCGCGAGGTCGTCGGCGCGGCCACCCTTGATCCGGCGCTCCTCACCGCAGCCGAACGCATCCAGTACGAGGGTTACCTGCGGAGGGAGGAGGCGGACACGGCCATCCGCGCGCTCGCCGAGGCAGGCGTTCCGATTCGCCGGATTGGCCAGCGCCTGGGCCACAGCCGCAAGGTGGTGCGTGCGGTCCTGCGCGGCGAGCGCACGGACGTCTTCCGGGTCCGCCAAAGCTCGCTCGACGCCTATCTGCCCTGGCTCGACGCCCAGTGGGACGCAGGCAGCCGTAACGCCACCGAGGTCTGGCGAAGGGCGAAGGCGCAGGGCTTCCGAGGATCGCTTCGCGTGATCGGGGAATGGGCGACGCGCCGCCGACGCGCGGAGCAGGCCAACATCGAGCGGCTTCAGCGCGTGCCGTCGGCGCGAACCTTGGCGCGGTTGCTGACGGCGGGTCGCGACCGGTTGACCAAGGCGGAGACGCTGACCGTGGCCGCGGTCGAGGAAAGGGTGCCGGCGCTGGTCGAGGCGCGCGAGGTGGTCGACGCCTTCCACGCGATGGTGCGAGGGAACGAGCCCGGCCGGTTCGAAGGATGGCTCAGGCGGGCCGAGGCGAGTCTCGTCGCCTCCTTCGCGCGCGGCATCGGTCAGGATCGATCCGCAGTTCAGGCCGCGATCACGCTGCCATGGTCGAACGGCCAGACCGAGGGCCAGATCACGAAGCTCAAGCTCGTGAAGCGCCAGATGTACGGCCGTGGCAAGATCGACCTGCTGCAAGCTCGCCTGATCGGCCTCTCCCCTTGATGATCAGCGAGAGTGCGTCAGAGCCTCGATTGAAAGCCGATCCGGGGTCCCGTTCCGGTGCTGTTTGACACTCTGGATCGACGCGACCTACGTGAAGGTTCGCCAGGACGGGCGGATCGTCTCGGTCGCGGTCACTTCATGCGCAACGTCCTCGCCCATGCCGGCCGCTCGGGCCGTCGTGTCGTCTCCGCCTTCATCGCCACCGCGTTTGCCCAGGACGACGCGGAGGCGGCCCGTCAGCAGTGGCGGCGGGTCGCCGACCAGCTCCGGCCCAAGGTCCCCAAGCTCGCCACTCTCATGGACACGGCAGAAGCCGACGTGCTCGCCTACATGGGCTTCCCCGCTCAGCATCGGCTCAAGCTCCACTCGACCAATCCGCTCGAGCGCCTCAACGGCGAAATCAAGCGCCGGACCGAGGTCGTGGGCATCTTCCCCAACGAGGCTGCCATCACCCGCCTCGTCGGCGCGATCCTGCTCGAACAAAACGACGAATGGGCCGTCCAGCGGTCCCGTTACATGACCCTGGAAAGCATCACACCGATCGGCGATGATCCCCTCGTCAGCCTGCCGACACTGGCACCCTGATCCTCCCGGCCAGAGTCGGTCATCGTCGTAGCCCTCAGCAAGCTACACCACGCAAAGGGACACGACCCCGTATTCCGCCGGGCAATCTCGCCAGCGGCAGCCCGAGGTGAGCACATGCAGGATGCCCGAGATGATCTTCCGGTCGTCCTTGCGCTCGGGGCCGGGTTGGTTGACCGGCATGAACGCCCCGATCACCGTCCACTGCTCATCCGAAAGTCAGAACAGGTCCGCCATCATCGCCTCCACGCGGGAAAACAGCGAACGTGAATCATAAAACTGAAGAGTCAGCAATATCTTGGTTCGGTTCAGACCCTAGTGCACATGGATTGCTGATGGCCACGCCAGCCGGTGCGGCGTCACCCTGATCCTGCGCGCACCGGTGCTGACCGCCGCGGAATGGGCCGCCGTCCATGAACCGTGATCGGGGTGCCTGCAATGACGATCGACAGCCTCCGCTGCCGCCTGGATCGGCTTGAAGCGCGCTGCTGGCCGGCAGGGTACTGCGGCGCCATCCGCATCCTCACCGAGGACGATGCTGATAGCGAGCGCCAGGTCGCCGCCCTGCGCGCAGCCGGCCAGCGCGCCTCCGGCGTAATGGTCATAGACCGCCGGATTATAGATCCCGGCCAAAGGAGCACGCTTTGAGCACCATCGATTTGCGCCGCCGCATGGACCGGATCGAGAGCGCCAGTCAAGTCGGCGCACCAACCCGCATCATGGCCGACAGCCCCATCACCGATGGCGAGGCGGACGCTGACCTAGCGAACTGGGGCATCCTCGTAGCCCCAGGCCGCGCAACGGTTTTGAACGGCGTTCTCTACCTCGCTGATGAGGGCGAAATGTCAGAGGCGGAGTGGGCCGCCCAGCACGTCACGGCGCACTGAAGGCCTCTTCCAATCGCCTTGACCAGGAGGTCGCCGAGCACCGCGAGTAGAAATATTAGTTTAAAAATTCTTCAGGCTACGGAATTAAGACGCTCATCAGATGCAGGTGCAATGAGGCCGAACGTCGTTGCAAAAATGGCCGGTGGCATTGGACGGCCGAAGAGATAGCCTTGAGCTTCCTGACAACCCTTACCAAGAAGGCGTTGTTGTTGCTCAATCGTTTCGACCCCCTCTGCTATTACCTCAAGACCAAAGCTCTTACTAAGATCTAGGACTGCCCGTACGATTGCCGCATCCTGAGGGCATTCGCATATCGCGCGGACGAAGCTCTGATCGATCTTAAGTCTAGTAAGTGGAAACTTCTTGAGAAGGCTAAGGGATGCATAGCCCGTTCCGTAATCATCGAAGGCAATGCCTACGCCGATGCTGTGAAGATTGCTTAAGGTTTCAATCAAATGATTGTCATGTTTAAGGATGATATTTTCGGTAATCTCCAACTCAAGGCACGAAGCGTGAATTTGGCTTTCAAAAAGTGCACGGCGAACGATCTCAACAAGATTTCCCTGCCGGAACTGGGCGCTGCATAGATTGACACCCATACGGAAGTTTAGGGCTCCCAACCCATGCCAAGCCGCGGTTTGAGCGCAAGCCGTTCGCAAAACCCAATTGCCAACTTCGGCTGCATAGGGGCTGGCGTCTAGAGGCTGTTATGGACCTGAGCGGTCTGGAATTCAGATGAGGAGGCATGACCTCTTCGCGCCAAGCCTACCCGTCCGATGTTTCCGATGATGAATGGGCGCTGGTTGCGCCGTACCTGACGCTGCTGCGCGAGGATGCGGGGCAGCGTGAGTATTCGCTTCGCGAGGCGTTCAACGGATTGCGCTAAGTGGTGAAGACGGGGGCACCCTGGCGCTGGATGCCCAACGATCTCCCGCCCTGGGAAGCCGTCTACCAGCAGACGCAGCGCTGGCTGGTGGCAGGCTGCTTCGAGCAACTGGCCGACGATCTGCGGGCGCTGCTGCGCCTGGCTTCCGGGCGTGATCCCGAGCCGAGCGCGGCGATCCTGGACAGCCGGACCCTGCGCTCGACGCCCGAGAGTGGCGAGCGGGCCGGCTACGATGGAGCCAAGCGTAAGAAGGGTTCGAAGGTCCATCTGGCCGTCGACACCTTTGGCCACCTCCTGGCCCTGCACGTCACGCCGGCCAATGCCGACGATCGCGCCCAGGTCGGGCGATTGGCCGAGGCCGTGCAGGCCGCCACCGGTGACAGCGTCGATCTGACCTATGTCGATCAGGGCGATGCCGGGGAGAGGCCGGCCAAAGCCGCACGAGAGCACGGCATCGCCCTGGAGGTCGTCAAACTCCCAGAGGCCAAGCGCGGCTTCGTCCTGCTGCCGCGACGCTGGGTGGTGGAACGCTCCTTCGCCTGGGCGACTCGCTTTCGCCGCCTCGTCAAGGATTACGAGCGCTATCCCAGCACGCTCGCCGATCTCCACATCGTCGCCTTCGTCTACCTCATGCTCAGACAGGCCGCTCAACTGGCAAGCGGTTCATAACAGCCTCTAAAGCGGCTCAGTGTGACCTTAGGCCTGTCGAGCTGAACGTCCACTTTGACCACTATCCGACGCTCGTGCCCCTCATCAGACTGCCCGGAAGCGGACGTTGCGAAGGCCTACTTTGGGTCAACACCGGCTGGTCATCAACGTCCGCTATTAATTGGACTCCCGGAAGCGCAAGGACTGCGATCGACCTGACTAAGCTGCTCGCAGATCACCCGACACTTCTCGAAAGTGAACCGCACCGGGTTCCCCAGGGGCCATTTGGTTTGCGGCAGGCCGCCAAGGCTTGGACCTCGGCCAAGGCATAGTCGCGCGCTTCGACTTCGGCAGGAGAGATATTCCCTATCGGTTCGAGCAGGCGGCGGGTGTTGAACCAGTCGACCCATTCAAGGGTGGCGAACTCGACCGCCTCGAAGGAGCACCACGGGCCACGGTGATGGATCACCGCGGCCTTGAAGAGGCCGTTGATCGTCTCGGCCAGCGCGTTGTCGCAGCTGTCGCCGACGCTGCCGACGGACGGCTCGACGCCCGCCTCCGCCGGCCGCTCGGTGCATCATAGCGACAGGTATTGCGAGCCCCTGTCGCTATGATGCACGAGCCCACCATCTTGGTGAGGACGACGAAGAGCACGTAGGCATCGCCGTGCTCGCCGATAAACCCTTTCATCGTTTGAAAGGATGGTCGAACTCCGCCATTGCAAAATGCGCACTGGCCTTTCGAAGGATCGCGTTGGCCTGACGCAACTTGCGGTTCTCCCGCTCCAGCGCCTTGATCCGCGCGCGCTCCTCCGTACTCGGGCCGCCCCGTTGTCTCGTGTCCCGTTCAGACTGCCGGATCCAGTTCCGAAGCGTCTCGCCCGAACAGCCGATCTTAGCCGCTATCGAGGAGACCGCCGCCCATTGCGATGCATGTTCGCCTTGGTGGTCCAGGACCATCCGCACCGTTCGGGCACGGACCTCAGCGGAATACGGTGCTGTTCGCTTCGTCATGGCTCCATCCTCGCAAGAGTTGGAGCCTTCGGGAAACTCGATGCGGTTCAGGGGCTCGAACCCATATGGCCCCGTGCCGTCATGAATTGGTTGCCAGTTTGATCGTGGCAGGCAGATACGGGGAGAGTCCAGACTACCCTATCTGAATGAGCACTCCGATTAGTGGCTTCATGCATCATAGCAGAGGTCTTTGAGCTTTTATTGGATATCAGAGAAGATTTCATTCGACTGCCGCGCCGATCCGAGCATGTGTGTGGTGGCAGATCGAAACGGAGGACGGCGATGAGCCAGACGGGCTTAAGTATAGTTGCATGCCTGCATGAGATTAGCACACGCTTGAACGATGCAGCCGCGGTCTCGAAGGCAGCTTTGGCCTGCGCCGATGCTGGCTCGGAGCGCGAGGCCCTGCAAATCATCATGGATCTCGATACGTTCCTACACGAGGCCACAACCTTGCACGGTGCCGTATGCCTGATTGGTCGCATCACCCGCGCCGACGAACGCAGGAAGACGCCGGACGACTGATCAATCGCGCGCTTCGAGTTCGCTCCGAACCTCCGGGTTCGCCCAGCCCCGCCGGCATGTCGCCGATCGCGGGGTTGGGGTGATGGCACCTCTGCCACACCTGGAGCTTTCCATGTCGATCGTGATCCACCCGGCCCTCTCCCGCAATGATGCCGCCCTCCTGATCGCGGCAGCCAACCGGCCTGATGGCCGGGTCGTTCTCCCCGAGACGATCACTCCGCTCGCCTGCAAGCGCACTGTCGGCCGGCTCTTAAAGCGCGGGCTCATCGCGGTGAGCGAGGCCCACGAGCTGGCTGGCGAGACGGCACATGACCTCACGCCGGCCGGATATGCGGCGGTCGGGATGACGCCGCCTGTGCCAGTCATTCCCGCGGTGGAGGATGGCGCCACGCTGCCACCGACCACGGTTAGCAAACGTGAGTTTGTGCTCGGGCTTCTCAGTCGGGCCGAAGGCGCTTCCCTCGCTGAGTTGATCGCCATCACCGGATGGCTGCCACACACGACGCGAGCAGTGCTCTCTCGCCTGCGATCGGCCGGTCGGATCTTGGCTAAGAGCAAACGGGCGGACGGCGCGACGGCTTATCGGATCATGCCCGAAGAACCTGAGGCGCGGCCTAAGTCCAGCCGCGGGCCGGCTCGGCGCAAGGACGGCGAGACCCACGCCGTGGCCGCGGCCGTCTGATCAAGGGAAGGGCGAGAGTAGCGAGCACACCAATGACCAAGCCGATGACCGCCATCACCTTAACCGCTACGTCTTCGAGCGGCGTAGCGGTCCCCTGTGCGGGCCGCGAGGATCGCGTCGAGGCCGAACTCGCCCGGCTCGCTTCCCTGGATCTTGCCGGTCTGCAAAGGCAGTGGCGCAGAGTGCTCGGGCGCCCTGCGCCCGAGCATCTCAACCGCCCGCTGCTGCACGGGATCTTGGCCTACCGCGCTCAGGCCGCCGCCTTCGGCGACCTGGATCGTGAGACGGCGCGTCAGCTAAACCGCCTCGCTCGGGGCGAGACCGATCGGCGCGGCGAACATCACGACGCGTCGGGTGCATCCGCGACCGATGCGATCCCCCTCCCCTCTGCGCCGGCGAGCCGTCCCGGGACCGTGCTGGTGAGAGAGTGGCGGGGGGAACTGCAGCAGGTGACGGTGCTTGAGCAGGGCTTTGCCTGGAACGGCACCGATTACGACAGCCTGTCGAAGGTTGCCCGGGCGATCACCGGTACGAACTGGAACGGGCCCCGCTTCTTTGGCTTGCGCGGGAAGGCTACGGGGACGGAATCTGCGAAGGTGCGTGCGGTACAGGATCAAGGGATCGCTCGATGAAGCCCTCGATGAGGCGGACGAGGGAGCCCGCGCCAAAGCCGTCTTCGCTGCGATGCGCGATCTATACCCGGGTCTCGACTGAGCATGGGCTCGAACAGGAGTTCAACTCCCTCGATAACCAACGCGAAGCAGCCGAGGCCTACATCAAAAGCCAGGCGCACGAGGGCTGGCGTTGTCTGCCCACCCGATACGACGACGGCGGCTTCTCGGGCGGTTCGCTCGATCGCCCTGCCCTGCAGCGGCTTCTCGCCGAGATTCAGGCCCGTCGCATCGACGTGGTGGTGGTCTACAAGGTCGATCGCCTTACCCGGGCGCTTTCCGACTTCGCCAAGCTCGTCGAGACCTTCGATGAGCACGGGGTCTCGTTCGTATCGGTGACACAGGCCTTCAACACCACGAGCAGCATGGGCCGGCTCACCCTCAACGTGCTGCTCTCCTTTGCCCAGTTCGAGCGCGAGGTCACCGGCGAACGCATCCGCGACAAGATCGCCGCGAGCAAGCGCAAGGGTCTCTGGATGGGCGGCGTCGTGCCGCTCGGCTACCGGGCTGCGGACCGGGCCCTGCACGTCGTCCCCGATCAGGCAAAGGTGGTGCGGATGATCTTCGAGCGTTATCTCGCGCTCGGGACCGTCATTGGATTGAAGGCCGAACTGGAACAGGCCTGTGTCAGCGTGCCTGAACGCCTCGATGGCAAGGGTCGCACGGTCGGGGGCGGCGTCTTCACCCGCGGCCACCTCTACCAGATCTTGGGGAGCCCGATCTATATCGGCCGGCTTACGCACAAGGGGCAGGTCCACGAGGGCCAGCATGCCGGCATCGTCGATCCGGCGATCTTCGCTGCGGTGCAGGCGCGGGTCGCCCGCAACCATCACGGCCACACCGCGAGACGGCAGGATTGCGCCCATCTCCTCGTTGGGCGCATCCGAGACGACCGCGGCAACCTCATGACCCCAACCCATACCGCCAAAGGCTCGCGTCGTTACCGATACTACGTCAGTCAGGCGGTGCTGCAGGGAAAGCCCTCCGGCACGATCCGGCGCGTCGCCGCCCACGCGATCGAGGCCCTCGTGCTAGCGGCGCTGCGAGCCCTACCGGCTTCCGCCGCTATCTCGTCCGCTGCCTCCATATCCCCTTCAGCATCCGCCGAGCCACTCAGCGACGCCGAGATCATCGCCGGACGGCTGAGACAGGTGACCGTCCATCCCGACGCCCTACACATCGACCTTCTCGGCACTGAGGAACGCGAGCCTATCCGGATTGCATGGGCTGCGAAGCGCGCTCACAACCGCCGGGACATCATCGTCCCTCCGGGATCGGAGCGTGCCGGCCTGCGACCGATGAAGCCCGAGGATCGCGCGCGCATCCTCAAGGCCATAGCCCGCAGCCGCGCCTGGATCGACGACCTCGTCGCCGCGCGGGTCACCGCCACCGATGCCATCGCCGCCCGCGAGGGCTGCAGCGAGCGCTCGGTCCGGATGTTGCTGCCGCTGGCGCATCTCTCGCCGCGGATCGTCAATGCGATCGTAGACGGACGTTTGCCCCGCGGCATCGGCGTGCGTGATCTTGTAGCGCTCCCCGTATCCTGGGCCGAGCAGGAACGCTCATTCGGGATCTGAGCGCAAAGCGCCGTCGATCCCCCATCGGTCATCGACAGCCAGACCCGCACCACGCCCAACCGCTTTTGCCATCGCTGCGTTTGCGACCGTTCGCAGCTGTGATGCGATGCGTAAAACGAAGGAAGCAGACTGTCGTGAAAGACGCGATCATCACCCGGCGAGGCGCATCCGCGGAAACGAGATCGAGGGCCGCTGAGACCGCGTCGATATCTCGCTGATCATCTCGGGTCTCCAACGACTGAGACCGGTGCAGACTCTAAGGGGTCTAGCTAAGCCACGGACAGTTCGACGCTTTTTACGAAGACCACCAGATAAGCAGTTTTTGCAGACTGCCTGGTGGAGCTGAGCGGGATCGAACCGCTGACCTCCGCAGTGCGATTGCGGCGCTCTCCCATCTGAGCTACAGCCCCGTTCCGAGGTGCCGGCCTTGTAGGCGCGCGTGCCTCGGCCTGTCAATTCCGGAAATCCCGACGTTAGACCCGAGCCTGACAAGGCGGGGCGAACGAGGACATCAGACCGCGCATGTACGCTCTTCTCTGGCTCTTCGACACCGTCGTGCAGCTCTTCATCTATGTGCTCATCGCCAGCGCCGTGCTGAGCTGGCTCGTGGCGTTCAACGTGGTCAACGTGCGCAACCCGATCGTGTCCCAGATCGGCGAGGTGCTGTATCGGCTGACCGAGCCCGTCCTCCGCCCGATCCGCAACATCCTGCCCAATCTCGGCGGCATCGACCTGTCGCCGATCGTCCTCGTGCTCCTGCTGCTCTTCGCGAGCCGCCTCCTGCACGAGTTCATCCCGCCCCAGACCGTCGTCTACGGCGGCTGAGTCCCCGTCGGGCTGAAGGCACGAGACCCAATCCGAGGAACGACCAAGTGATGAAGACCAATCCCGGCCGCTTCTTCGAGGATTACCGCCTCGGCGAGACCATCCGCCATGCCACGCCGCGCACCGTGACGAGCGGCGACGTGGCGCTCTACACGTCGCTCTACGGACCGCGCTTCGCCGTGCAATCCTCGGACGCCTTCGCCAAGGCGATCGGCTATCCGCAGAGCCCCCTCGACGATCTCCTCACCTTCCATGTCGTCTTCGGCAAGACGGTGCCGGACATCTCCCTGAACGCGCTGGCCAATCTCGGCTATGCCGAGGGCGGCTTCCGTCGGTCGGTCTATCCCGGCGAGACCCTGTCCACGGTCTCCGAGGTGATCGGCCTCAAGGAGAGCTCGAACCGCCAGACCGGCGTGGTCTACGTGCGCTCCACCGGCTCGGATGCCAATGGCGAGACCGTGCTGAGCTATTGCCGCTGGGTCCTGGTGAAGAAGCGCGACCCGCAAGCCAAGATCGAGCAGGAGCACGTGCCGACCTTCGCCAAGGTCGTCGACCCGGCCGATCTCGCCGGTGCGCTGCCGCCGCTGAACACCGGCGCCTACGATCTCGACCTCGCCGGCAGCCCGCATCGGTTCGGCGACTACGTCGTCGGAGAGAAGATCGACCATGTCGACGGGATGACGGTCGAGGAGGCCGAGCACCAGATCGCCACGCGTCTCTACCAGAACACCGCCAAGGTGCATTTCGACGGGTTCGCCGCGAAGGACACACGCTTCGGCCGTCGCCTGATCTATGGCGGCGTCGTCATCTCGCTGGCGCGCGCGCTCAGCTTCAACGGCCTCGGCAACGCCTTCGCGCTGGCCGGCATCAATGCCGGCCGTCACGTGGCGCCACTGTTTGCCGGCGACACGGTCTATGCCTGGAGCGAGGTGCTGGAAGCCGCCGAACTGCCGGGCCGCAGCGATATCGGCGCCCTGCGCCTGCGCACCGTCGCCACCAAGAACCAGCCCTGCGGCAACCATCCGGACAAGACCGGCGACGGCTACGACCCCGCCGTGATCCTGGACCTCGATTATTGGGCGTTCATGCCGCGCTGAGGCGCCGGCTTGCGGTCAGGGTTTGGATCGCGCGTCGTACGCACCGAAGCCATAGATGATGAGGCCGGCGCTGAGGGCGATCGCCGGCCCGAGCAACAGCAGGAAGATTTCCGGGCCGGTCATTCGATGAGCCTTCCGAGAGGTCGGATCGCGAGTGGATGTAGGCCGACACCGATCACAAAGAAAGCCAACGCGGCCCCCGCGGCGGGAGGCAGGTCGCGGGACGTCGCTCCCTGAACGCCGAATGCCAACGCCGCCAGCGGCGTAATGAACCCAGCAGCGATGGAAGCCACCGCAACGCTGTTCAGCGCTGTAGCGCGGAGCTGGGTGCGCTCGTTGTGAACGAGATTCATGGACGGTTATCTATCACAGGTAGTCTCGGTTCGCAGCGCCCGCCGTTCGGCTCTGCGGATCGCCCTACCCGCCCGCAAACAGCCCCATCACCGCCTGTCGCAGCGGATTGTCCGGATTGGACAAGAGCCGGATCGCCATCGCGCAGGCGATGGTGACCAGCAGCGGCCGGATCAGCCTGGCACCGAGGCGGATCGCCAGGATCGAGCCGATCTGCGCGCCGATGAAGGCGCCCACCGCCATGGCGAGGCCGATGGGCCAGACCACGTGGCCGCCGGCCGCGAACAGAGCGAGGCTGCCGAGATTGCTCGCGGCGTTGGCGAGCTTGGTATGGGCGGTCGCCCGCACCACCCCGAGGCCGAGTAGCGTCACGAAGCCGATCATGTAGAAGGCGCCCGCGCCGGGGCCGAACACGCCGTCGTAGAAGCCGACGGCGGGCGCCCAGGTCAGGGCGAACAGGCCGGGCCGCATCCGCGCCGTCGCGTCCTCGCTGCTCATCCGCCGGGCGAAGGCGAAGTAGAAGGCGATCCCGATGAGGAGGATCGGCACGGCCGCGTCGAGGACCGGCCGCGGCAGCAGGCTCACGCATAGAGCCCCGCCGATGGAGGCGAGACCGGCGCTGAGCGCGATCTTCCAGGCCGCCGGCCAATGGATATGCCCGCGCCGCGCGAAGGCGATCGTCGACGAGACCGCCCCGGCACTGCCCTGCAGCTTGTTGGTGGCGATGGCGCTCACCGGATCGAGGCCGGAGAGAAGCAGGGCCGGCACGGTGATGAGGCCGCCGCCGCCCGCGATGGCATCGACGCATCCGGCCGCGACGGCCACCGCGAACAGGCCCGCGACGAGACTGAGATCG
Organism: Methylobacterium marchantiae; assembly: GCF_042679825.1. Taxonomy (NCBI): domain Bacteria; kingdom Pseudomonadati; phylum Pseudomonadota; class Alphaproteobacteria; order Hyphomicrobiales; family Methylobacteriaceae; genus Methylobacterium; species Methylobacterium marchantiae. The sequence continues at coordinate 33,179 of NZ_JBHTND010000013.1, forward strand.
ACACCGAGGATCATTCCGCTTCCCATCCCCTCCGGTCGCGACCGACCGGAGACCGGCGGGAGGCGGATCGGGCCTTCAGTTGCGCACGATCACCTTCGTGCCGACCTTCACCCGGTCGTAGAGATCGACCACGTCCTTGTTGGTCATGCGGATGCAGCCCGAGGAGACCGCCGCCCCCATCGTCTCCGGCTCGTTGGAGCCGTGGATGCGGTAGAGGGACGAGCCGAGATACATCGCCCGCGCGCCGAGCGGGTTGTCCTGGCCGCCGGCCATGAAGCGCGGCAGGTCGGGCCGGCGCGCCAGCATCTGGGCGGGCGGACGCCAGGCCGGCCATTCCTTCTTCATCGTCACCGATTTCTGGCCGGACCACGAGAAGCCCTGACGGCCGACGCCGACGCCGTAGCGCACGGCCGCGCCGCCGCCGAGGACGTAGTAGAGCCGGCGCTGGCTCGTAGAGACCACGATGGTGCCGGGCTTCTCCGCCCCCTTCCAGGCCACGGTCTCGCGCGGGATCGCCTGCTCCTTGAAGATGTTCATGAAGTCGGCGATCGGCCCGCTGTCGAACGGGTTGCCGGCGCTGGCTTGGCCGGCCGCCGCGAAGCTCAGGCCCAGCGCGAGCGCCGTGGCGGGAAGAAAGGAGCGCATGCCCATGGTCGTCGTCTCCGGCCGGACCTGGAAGAGCCGGCGCAGGCGCGCCTAGGCTTCCATCACGGCGAGGTCCAGGCCCGTCGAGCCGGACGTCAGGTGATCGGGCGCGAAGACTTGGCCGGATGGCCGAGGGCGGTCAACCCGGATCGAAACGAACGGAATCCCCTGTGGGATTGAAGCAACGGCACCGATTCGCACTCCGCTCAGCGCATTTGACAGGATGTCGCAGGTTATTGCGTCGCGGGAACTTTCGCACCACCCTCTCTGACGTGACAATCGTACCGTTCAGAATTGCCGTCTCCACGCGCGATGCGGCAGCCATTGCGTCGGACCCTGCGCGTCCCCAGACCGGCGCCCGCCCGCGCTCGGCGGCATCGATCCTTCTCATCCTCCTCTGCCTCCTCACGCTCGTGCTTCCGACCGTTCCCCCCGGCCCATGGGCCGACGGGATGTCGGGGCCGGTCACGAGCCAACGGACGGACACCGTCACGGGTCAGGCCGAGGCGCCTTCGACCAGCGTCGTCTCGCGTCTCGACATGGACGACGCGCTGACGCTGGTGCCCCTCCCCGTCTCGCAGACCCTCGGGGTCGTCTCGCCTCCGACGTTACGCGGGCGCTCGGCGCTCTCGCTCGGTATCAGCGCGGAGGCGCCGCTGCATCGCCCGCCCAGGATCGCCGCCTGAGAGCGTAGCCGCGGCTTTTTGACCAAACCGCGATCAATACGCTTCTTTGCCGGCTCAGGTCGCGCGATTGCCAAGATCGTGAGTGATGGCTGAAGCCGTACCGTGTCCGGATGACCGTGTGACGGCCTCCGCACGACCAACGACGCCATGGCCGCCCCCGCGTGGCCCAGCGATTGCCACGGTGGTGAGGCCGTCTCGCGGGTCTCCCCCCGTGACTTGAGTGTCAGAGCTGCCAATCCGCGACGCGGGTTGCGATCGACCGCGTATCGCACAGGAGCGAAATCATCGTGACGACCACTTCCCACCGCGTCCGACGTGTCTGGCCGGCCTCCCTGGCTGCCGCCTCCGTCATGGTCGCCCTGTCCGCCTGCAACCAGAAACAGCAGGCCGCGGCGCCGGTTCCCGGTCCCTCGCCCGAGGTGAGCATCGTCACCGTCCGCGAGCAGCCCATCCCCTACGTGCGCGACCTTCCCGGCCGGGTGGCGCCCCTGCGCATCGCCGAAGTGCGGTCCCGCGTCTCCGGCCTCGTGGTCAAGCGCACCTTCGAGCAGGGCAGCTTGGTCAAGGAGGGCGACATCCTCTACAAGATCGACCCGGCGCCGTTCGAGGCCGAGCTCGCCAGTGCCGAGGCGGCGCTCGCCCGCACCGAGGCGGCCCAGGTCCTGGCAGGCCAGCAGGCCGACCGTCTGGAACAGCTGCTCTCGCGCCAGACCGCCAGCCAGGCGCAGTACGACAGCGCCTATGCCGGCCTGAAACAGGCCCAGGCGGAGGTGGCCGGCGCCAAGGCCACGCGTGACCGGGCCAAGCTGAACCTCAACTACACCGACGTGCGGGCTCCGATCTCCGGCCGCATCGGACGTGCGCTCCTCACCGAGGGCACGCTGGTCGAACAGGGCGCGACCGCGGTCCTCGCCACGATCCAGCAGCTCGACCCGATCTACGTGGACATCACCCAGTCGGTGGGCGAGCTGAACAAGCTGCGCCGCGATCTCGCCAGCGGCGAGCTCTCGCGCCTCTCCAAGGACACCGCCAACGCGCATCTCATCATGGACGACGGCTCGCTCTACGGTTCGGCCGGCAAGGTCCTGTTCTCGGACGTCACCGCCGATCCGAGCACCGGCCAGGTCACCCTGCGGGTGCTGTTCCCCAACCCGCATGACGAGCTGTTCCCGGGCATGTATGTCCGCGCCCGCATCAAGCAGGGCATCGACGTCGATGCCATCGCCGTGCCGCAGCAGGCGATCCAGCGCACCAACGACGGCAAGGCCGAGGTCTGGGTCGTCGGCAAGGACGACAAGGTCATGCTCCAGCCGGTGGAGGTCGGCCCGGTCGTCGATTCCAACTGGATCATCCGCGACGGCCTGAAGGCCGGGGACCGCGTCGTGGTCGAAGGGGTCCAGAAGATCTCGGTCGGATCCACGGTCAAGACCGTCGAGTTGAAGATCGCCTCCGCGCATGCCGAGATGAAGCCGGTCGATACCGATCTCGACGACCGGGCGCCCAGCCCGCAGCCCGCTTCTGCCCAGGTGCGCTGAACCATGGCCCGTTTCTTCATCGATCGCCCGATCTTCGCCTGGGTCGTCGCGCTGTTCATCTGCCTGGGCGGGATCCTGTCGATCCCGAGCCTGCCGGTGGCGCAGTATCCGGTCATCGCGCCGCCCTCCATCGCCCTCTCGACGGCCTATCCCGGCGCCTCGGTGGAGAATCTCTATACCGGCACCACGCGCCTCATCGAGGACGAGCTCAACGGTGCCGCCAACATCCTGAGCTTCGAATCCGCCAGCGACGCGTTCGGTGTCGTCGAGATCACGGCCCAGTTCCAGCCCGGCACCGATTCGAGCCTCGCCGGCGTCGAGGTGCAGAACCGCCTGAAGCGCGTCGAGGCCCGCCTCCCCGCCGAAGTCCGCCAGCAGGGGACCCTGGTGGAGGAAGCCTCCGCGGCGACGCTGAACATCATCACGCTGATCTCGCCCGACAAGTCGATGGACGAGATCGCGCTCGGCGACTTCCTCATCCGCAACGTCATCAACGAGATCCGCCGCATCCCCGGCGTCGGCCGCGCGACGCTCTATTCCACCGAGCGCAGCCTCCGCATCTGGATCGATTCCGACAAGCTGCGCGGCCTCTCCCTCAACGCCTCCGACGTGTCGAAGGCGATCACCAACCAGAACGTCCAGATCGCCTCCGGCGCGGTGGGCGCGATGCCGAGCCCGGCCTCCAACACCGTCAACTTCCCCATCATCGTGAAGGGCCAGATGACGGCCCCCGAGGAGTTCGGCGCCATCGTCCTGCGCGCCAACCCGGATGGGTCGAACGTGCGCCTGCGTGACATCGCCCGGATCGAACTCGGCGGCGAAGATTACAAGTTCACCACCCGCCTGAACGGCGGCGAGGCCGCCGGCATCTCCGTGACCCTGGCGCCGGACGGCAACGCCCTCGAGACCGCCTCCGCGATCCGCGCCAAGATGGAGGAGCTGTCGCAGTTCTTCCCCTCGAACGTGCAGTGGGACATCCCCTACGACATCACGCCCGCCGTCGAGGCCTCGATCAAGAAGGTGCTGATGACGCTGGTCGAGGCCGTCATCCTCGTCTTCGTGGTGATGTTCCTCTTCCTCCAGAACATCCGCTACACGCTGATCCCGACCATCGTCGTGCCGATCGCCCTGATGGGCACCTGCACGGTGATGCTGCTCGCCGGCTTCTCGGTGAACGTGCTGACCATGTTCGGCATGGTGCTCGCCATCGGCATCCTCGTCGACGACGCCATCGTCGTGGTGGAGAACGTCGAGCGCATCATGAACGAGGAAGGTCTGTCTCCGAAGGAGGCGACCCGCAAGGCGATGAACCAGATCACCGGTGCCATCATCGGCATCACCCTGGTGCTGATCGCGGTGTTCATCCCGATGGCGTTCTTCCCGGGCTCCGTCGGCATCATCTACCGCCAGTTCTCCATCGCCATGGTGACGTCGATCGGCTTCTCGGCGCTCCTCGCCCTGACGCTGACGCCGGCCCTCTGCGCGACCCTGCTCAAGCCCATCGAGAAGGGGCACGGCCATTCCAAGGGCGGCGTGTTCGGCTGGTTCAACCGGGTCGTCGACCGCGAGACCGCGCGCTACGGGCGCGGCGTCGCGGGGATGATCAAGCGGTCCGGCCGGGTGATGATGATCTACCTCGCCCTCGTCATCGGCCTCGGCTTCGCCTTCGTGCGGATGCCGGAGGGCTTCCTCCCGGTGGAGGATCAGGGCTTCTTCACCGTCGACATCCAGACCCCGCCGGGCTCTTCGTTCAACCGCACGCTCAAGGCGGTGAAGGCGGTGGAGGAGCATCTCCTGGCGCAGCCCGGCGTCGCCACGGTGACGATCGTCAACGGCTTCTCGTTCTCCGGCCAGGGCCAGGTGACGAGCCAGGCCTTCGTGACCCTGAAGCCCTGGGGCGAGCGCGATGCCGCCAACTCCGCGGCCGCCCTCGTGGAGGGGACCAACAAGGCGCTCTCCACCTACAAGGACGCGGTGATCCAGGCGCTCGAGCCGCCGCCCATCGACAATCTCGGCAACGCCTCGGGCTTCAGCTTCCGCCTGCAGGACCGCGCCCAGAAAGGCTACTCGGCCCTGATGGCGGCGCAGGAGCAGCTGCTCTCCCTCGCCAAGAAAAGCCCGATCCTGCAGAAGGTCTATGTCGAGGGTCTGCCGCCGGCGCCCCAGGCCGAGCTGGTCATCGACCGCGAGAAGGCCGCGGCGCTCGGCGTCGATTTCGAAGAGATCAACAACACGATCCAGGTCAATCTCGGTTCGGTCTACACCAACGACTTCCCGAACCGGGGCAAGATGCAGCGTGTCATCGTGCAGGCCGAGGACAGCCAGCGTCTGAAGGCGGCCGACCTCCTGAATTACGGCGTCAAGAACAGCCAGGGCACCATGGTGCCGATGTCGTCCTTCGCCGACCTGAAATGGAGTGTCGGACCGGCGCAGATCATCGGCTTCAACGGCTACCAGTCGGTGCGCATCACCGGCGAGCCGGCGCCGGGCTACACCTCCGGCGACACCATCGCCGAGATGGAGCGCCTGATGCAGCAGCTGCCCAAGGGCTTCGGCTACGTCTGGACCGGCCAGTCGCTGCAGGAGAAGCAGGCGGGAAGCCAGGCATCGCTGCTGCTCGCCCTGTCGATCCTGATCGTGTTCCTGTGTCTCGCGGCCCTCTACGAGAGCTGGTCGATCCCGTTCTCGGTGCTGCTGGTGATCCCGCTCGGCGTCATCGGCTCGGTGGCGGCGGTCTATCTGCGCGGCCTGCCCAACGACGTCTATTTCAAGATCGGCCTGATCACGATCATCGGTCTCTCGGCCAAGAACGCGATCCTGATCGTGGAATTCGCCAAGGACCTGTGGAAGCCGGGCAAGTCCCTGGTGGACGCGACGATCGAGGCGTCGACCCTGCGCTTCCGGCCGATCGTGATGACCTCGCTGGCCTTCATCTTCGGCGTGGTGCCGCTGGCCATCGCCTCCGGCGCCGCCTCGAAGAGCCAGCAGGCGATCGGCACCGGCGTGCTCGGCGGCATGATCTCGGCGACCATCCTCGCGGTCCTGTTCGTGCCGGTCTTCTTCGTCTTCGTGATGCGCCTGTTCCGCGTGAAGCCCGTCGCGGAGAAGTCCGAGACCGGTACCATCGACGGGGGCGTCCCGTCTGGTCATCACGCGCCTGCGGAGTAAGACGATTCCTCCGCATGACCTCACACGGGTCGGCGGAGGGCGCTCCGTCCGGACACAAAAACAGCGGGGTCGAACCGGACGCTCATCCGGTTCGACCCCGCTGTTTTTGTCGTCATCTGAAAGCATTCGTCCCGACAGCGACCTCTTCCTGAGGTGCCGCGAAGTGGCCTCGAAGGAGGCCTCCAGGACCCGGTGCGCGAACTGGAGGCCTCCTTCGAGGGCTTCGCTGCGCTACGCCGCCTCAGGATGAGGGGAGGATTGGAGGGACGATGCCCTGTTCGTAACCCTCACACCGCCCGCCGGATGTCATCTCCGGCAGGCGGTGTCGGGCGTCAGGCGGTCTCGAGCAGGCGGCGGGCGATGACCTGGGCCTGGATCTCGGCGGCGCCTTCGAAGATCGAGAGGATGCGCGCGTCGCAGAGCACGCGGCTGACGGCGTATTCCAGGGCGAAGCCGTTGCCGCCATGGATCTGCAGGGCGTTGTCCGCCGCCGCCCAGGCCACGCGGGCGCCGAGGAGCTTGGCCATGCCGGCCTCGAGATCGCAGCGCTTGCCCTCGTCCTTCTCGCGGGCCGAGAAATAGGTGAGCTGGCGGGCGATGTTGATCTCCACCGCCATCATGGCGATCTTGTCGGCGACGCGGGGGAAGTTGATCAGGGCCTTGCCGAACTGCACCCGGTCCTCGGCGTAGCGCAGGCCGAGGTCGAGGGCGTTCTGCGCCACGCCGATGGCGCGGGCCGCCGTCTGGATGCGGGCGGATTCGAAGGTCTGCATGAGCTGGGTGAAGCCCTTGCCCTCGACCTCGCCCAGCAGGTTGGCGGCCGGCACCTCGAAATTGTCGAAGGCGAGCTCGTATTCCTTCATGCCGCGATAGCCGAGCACGTGGATCTCGCCGCCCGACAGGCCCTCCACCGGGAACGGCTCCGCATCGGTGCCGCGCGGCTTCTCGGCGATGAGGAGCGACAGGCCCCTGTGGCCCTTTTCCTCGGGCTTGGTGCGCACAAGGCAGGTCATGATGTCGGCGCGCACGGGGTGCGTGATCCAGGTCTTGTTGCCCGAGATCTTCCAGACATCGCCGTCCTTCACCGCCTTGGTACGCAGGCTCGCGAGGTCCGAGCCGGTGTTCGGCTCGGTGAAGACGGCGGTGGGGAGCGTGTCGCCCGACGCGATGCCCGGCAGGAAGCGGTGCTTCTGCTCCTCGGTGCCGCCGCACAGGATCAACTCGGCGGCGATCTCCGAGCGGGTGCCGAGCGAGCCGACGCCGATATAGGCGCGGGACAATTCCTCGGAGACGACGCACATGGAGATCTTCGGCAGGCCCATGCCGCCGTATTCCTCGGGGATGGTCAGGCCGAAGACGCCGAGCTCGGCCATCTTGGTGACGATCTCCATCGGGATGTAGGCGTTCTGGCTGTGCCACTCATGGGCGTGCGGCACGACCTCGGCGAGGCCGAAGCGGCGCATCTCGGAGCGGATGGCCTCCATGTCCTCGTCGAGGCCGGACTTGCCGATGGTGGCCGAGCCGCCGTTGTCGCGGATGCGGGCGACGAGCGCGGCGCGGTTCGCCGCGGTGTTGCCTTCCGCGATCATCGCCTCGACGGTGTCGGTCCGGAACTTCGCGACCTCGCGGGCGGAAAGACCGAGCGAGCCGGTGGCACGCACCATCTCGCCCTGGCTCATCGGGATGCCGGAGAACATCTGGTCGAGATACTCGCCGATGCCGATCTTCACGAGGAGCGCTTCGGTCTCGCCGAACTCTCCGCTCTCGGTGAGGCGGGCCGCATAGGCGCCGAGTTCGCGCACGCCCTCGGCATAGGTGGCGAGCCAGGCGAGCCCGTGAGTGGCGTGCTGTTCGAGCTCCAGCTTCTCGGTCGAGATCTTGCCGTCGGCGGAGAGGACCTTGGCCCGAACCCGGGTGGTGGCCTCGGCGACGAGGGCCTTGGCGGCTTCACCGGCGCTCTGAGCGAGGGTCAGGAGATCCTGCGGTTCGATGGAGACGGCCGGGGAAGCGGACATGGATCAGATCTCTCAAATCAGGAGGTGGATTGGCCGTCATTATAGGCAGGTTTGCGGAGTCTGTAGAGGCGTCTCGCCGCAGCGCGGCAATATCCCGCCTGAATTCATTATTTCTTGAAGCGAAAGTCCCGTCTTTCCTTCGGGGAAACTGGTCAGTCGAATTTTATTGAGAGATGATTCAAAGAAAAAGTCATCTCCGACTGGCGATGGCGACACCGATCGCCGCCAATCCCATGCCGCCCATCTGCAAGGGGACCAGCGCCTCGCCGAACAGGCCATAGGCCATCGCCGCCGAGACCGGCGGCACCAGGAAGAGCAGGGAGGCGACGCCGGCCACCTCGCCACGCTTGATGAGGGCGAGGAGGAGCAGGATGCCCGCCACCGAATTCACGAGGATCGACCAGGCGAGCCCGCCCCAGAGCGGCATCGAGGCATCGAAGCGGCCGGTCCCGAACAGGAAGGCCGCCGGGACGGCGAGGAGCGAGGCGCCGACGAACTGGATCGCCGCATTCGGAAGCAGATCGGCCTGCCCCGAACGGTTCTTCTGCCACAGTGTGCCGACGGTCATCGCCACCATGGCCCCGAGGCAGGCGACGAGGGGAAGGGCCGGGATGCCGGAGGCGTCCGCCGCGCCGACTTTCGGAGCCAGGACCAGGAGCGCGCCGGCGAAACCCGTGGCGATGCCGAGCCAGCGGCGCGGGCTCACGATCTCTCCCAGGAAGGGCCGCGCCATCGCCGCGGTGAGCAGCGGCTGAAGGCTGCCGACCAGGGCCGCGATGCCGGAGGGCAGGCCGCGCTCCACCGACCAGAACACGCCGATGACGTAGAGGCCCTGCATCAGCACGCCGGCGACCAGGGCATCGCGCCATCCCGCCCCGCCGCGCGGCCATCGCGCCCCGAGGCCGAAGGCGATGGCCGTGAGGACGAGGGAGACGCCGACCACACGGATCGCCACGAAGGTGAAGGCCTCCGCATGGGGCGCCACGAAGCGCGCCGCGACGAAGCCCGACGCCCAGATCAGGACGAAGACCGACGACACGACCGAGGCGGGCATGGTGCGCTTGGTGCGGATCGAGGGCGTCGGCGGTTCGGCTGGCATGACGGTGGCGCAGGCACCACACCGAACCACCGAACACAAGTCGCTGCGAGGACGGACAGCAATGCATCGGCGCGGGGCCGACCTGGGCGTTGCGCCGGCAGCCCGCCTCGCGTTTAGACAAGAGGATCGTCGAGATCCACAGACACGAGAAGTGCCCGACCCGCCGTGAGCCGCCTTCGCAACAGCGCCAGCATCGCCAGCCTCGCCGCCCAGCGCTTCGTCGCCCATGACGGCTGGGCGATCGCGAGCCACATCGCCCTGTCGATCCTGACCTCGCTGTTCCCGTTCCTGATCCTGCTCGCGGCGCTCGCGGGCCTGTTCGGCACCAAGTCGCTGGCCGACGAGGCCGGGGTGCTGATCTTCGAGGCGTGGCCGCGGGAGGTGGCGAAACCCATCGCCGGCGAGGTCCACCGGGTGCTCACCGAGCAGCGCGGCGGCGTGCTCACGATCGGCGCCGTGCTCGCCCTCTACTTCTCGTCCTCTGGCGTCGAGAGCCTGAGGGTAGGGCTCAACCGCGCCTATGGCCTGCGCGAGATCAGGCCGTGGTGGCTGACCCGGCTCGAATCGATCGGCTACGTCGTCTGCGGTGCCTTCGCCATGCTTGCCTTCGCGCTGCTGGTGGTGCTCGGTCCGCTGATCTGGCGGCGGGTCATCGACGTGGCGCCGGGGCTCGAACCGCTGAGCCTCACTGTCGCCATCGGACGAATCGGCATCACCGCCTTCCTGCTCGCGACGGTCCTCGTCATCGCCCACAAATTCGTGGCGGCGGGCCGTCGGGCCATCCTGTCGGTGCTGCCCGGCGTCGCGGTGACGCTGGTCCTGTGGTTCCTCGCCGGCCTCGGATTCGGCTTCTATCTCGACCGGTTCTCCAACGCCTACGCTTCCACCTATGGCGGTCTGGCGACGGCGATGGTGTTCCTCGTCTTCCTCTACTGGCTGGCCGCGATGTTCCTGTTCGGCGGCGAGGTCAATGGCACCGTCATTGCAGCACGGCGCCAGCGACTCCAGGCCCGGATGCTGGCGAGGCAGGCCGAGGCGCGGCGGCAGTGAAGGTTGGTCGCACCCTGCATGCCGACATCCATCTGTGACCTTCGCGGCCTATGCCGAACGGTCTCGCGCGGGCATTAGGGCGCCGGGGTTGGCGCGAGGGTCGGCCGGAGGTTCACGGGTAATGCGCATCAGGTTCGGTTGCGAGATGGGCTACGACTTCGCGTATCCGACTCCGATGATCGCCCGATTGACGGCGCATCCGAGCCGGTTCGCCCATCAGGCCGAGCCCGACCGGCTCACGGTCTCGCCGGGCACCGAGAACGAACTCTTCCTCGACGATTTCGGCAACCGCTGCTGCCGCCTCGTGGCGCCGGCGGGCGCGGTGACGCTCTCGGTCGAAGGCTGGCTCGACGACGACGGCGCGCTCGATCCTGTGGTGCCCGACGCGATCCAGCACCCGATCGAGGATCTGCCGCTGGAGGCCCTGCCCTTCCTGGTGGCGAGCCGCTACTGCGAATCCGATCTTCTCTCCAACGAGGCGTGGCGCCTGTTCGGCGACGTACCGGCGGGCTGGAGCCGCGCCCAGGCGGTCTGCGACTGGGTGCACGGCCATATCAGCTTCGGCTACGGCTATTCCAACGTGGATCGCACCGCCGCCGATGCTCTGGCCGTGGGGCGCGGGGTCTGCCGCGACTTCGCCCACCTGTTCGTCGCCTTCTGCCGCGGCCTCAACATGCCGACGCGCTACTGCACCGGCTATCTCAGCTTCATCGGCGAACCCGAGCCGCATCCGCCGGGGGATTTCGCGGCCTGGACCGAAGTCTATCTCGGGGGCGCCTGGCACGTGTTCGATCCGCGCAACAACGCCCCGCGCCGCGGCCGCATCCTCGTCGCCCGCGGCCGCGATGCGGCGGACGTTCCACTGACCCACACGTTCGGCTCGAACGTCCTGACCAAGTTCAGGGTCTGGGCCGAGGAAGAGATCGAGGACGTCCACCCGCTGCGATAGTGGAACGACAACGGACTTTCCTTCTCCCCCCTGTGGGAGAAGGTGGCCCGCGAAGCGGGTCGGATGAGGGGTGCGCGTTATCTGGAGAGGTCGCTCCCTCTCCCGCCTGCTCCGCAGGCACCCTCCCCCGCGGAGGGGGGAGGGTTTTCTTATCTCAAGCTGCGAGAGCGAGGTTCTGCTCGGACGGCTCCGCGCCGGCCATGAACTGGGCCCGGGCGAGGTCGGCGAAGCGGCCGTTCTCAGCCACAAGTTCCTCGAAGGTCCCCGATTCGACGATCCGGCCCTCGTGGAAGACGAGGATGCGGTCGGCGTTGCGGATCGTCGCCAGGCGGTGGGCGATGACGAAGGTGGTGCGGCCTTCCATCACCGCTTCGAGAGCGCCCTGGAGCTTGCGCTCGGTGGTGGCGTCGAGCGCCGAGGTCGCCTCGTCGAGGATCAGCACCGGCGGGTTCTTGAGCAGGGCGCGTGCGATCGACAGGCGCTGACGCTCGCCGCCGGAGAGCGAGCGGCCGCGCTCGCCGATGATCGTGTCGAGGCCGTCGAACTGGCGGTCCATGAACTCCGTCGCCTGGGCGCGGTCCAGGGCGTCGAGCATTTCGGCATCGGTGGCGTCGGGACGGCCGACCTGAAGATTCTCGCGGATCGAGCGGGCGAACAGCATCGGCTCCTGGAAGACCACGCCGATGTTGTGGCGCAGGGAGGACAGACCGATGTCGCGGATGTCGGTGCCGTCGATGCGGATCGCGCCGGTATCGGGGTCGAAGGCGCGGTGCAGCAGGCCGAGCGTGGTCGACTTGCCCGAACCCGTGGTGCCGACGAGGGCGATGGTCTGCCCGGCCTCGGCCGTGAAGGACACGCTCTCCACCGCCTTGCGGCGCGGGGTGTAGGAGAAACCGACCTGATCGAACGAGACCTCGCCCTCGAAACGGGCCACCTGCTTGGCACCGGGACGGTCGTGCACGGCCGGGGTGGTGTCGAGGATCTCGAAATACTCGGCGATCTTCGGCATCTGCTGGAACAGGCCGTTGATGCAGGAGGCGACCTGTTCCAGGCGGGCGACCAGCATGGTGGCGAGGCTCATGAAGGCCACGACTTCGCCGATCGAGGCCAGGCCGTGCTGCTGCAGGGCGATGCCGGTGATGAAGATCGCCGTCATGGTCAGGGTGGCGGAGGCGCGGGTGGCGACGTTGGCCAGCGCCCACCAGGACAGGACCGGGATCTGGGCGGCGAGGAGGTTGCGGATGATGCCGTGCATCGCTTCCTTCTCGGCCTTGGCGCGGGTGAAGGACTGGATGACCGCGACGTTGCCGAGCGCGTCCGAGGCATGGGCGGCGAGGCCCGACTGATAGGCCTCGACCTTGTCCTGGAGCGCCTCGGTGCGGCGCATGACGAAGGTGGTGAGCCCGGTGAACAGGGTCACCAGCACCACGAGGATCATGCCGAGCTGCCAGTTCACGAACAGGGTCATCGGCAGGAGCACGATGAGCGAGACGAAGGCGACGAAATGGTCGCGGAAGAAGCCGAGCCACAGCCAGAACATGCCGTTCGAGCCTTCCAGCATTGCCTTGAGGACGCGGCCGGAATGGTTCGAGGAATGGAAGGCCAGGGGCAGTTCGAGCACGTGCTCGAAATAGTTCGCCATGGAGGAGAGGCGGTTGCGGTGGGCCAGCCGATCGGCGTGCAGCGCGATGGTGACGCCGGCCGCGATGGTGAACAGGCCGAACGCGACCCAGGCGCCGATGAGCGGCGCCAGCGTCGAGAAGGCGTTGGTGTTGCTCTTGAGATGCGTCAGCTGATCGATGATGCGACCCATCAGGAGCGGCTCGGCGAAAGCCGCCACCGCGAGGGCCACATTCGCGAGAGCGAGCAGGACCGCCAGACGCCGATCGGCGCCGAGAAGGCCCATGACACGCGCATAGAGACGAACCAACGGCATGACGACGTGTGCTCCGATGCCAACTTCGGCGCGGTTCCTTTTGCCGGAACCTTCGCCTCGACCCTTCGCCCCAGGATCGTCCCCCGTGTTCGGGAGGCCATAAATCCTTTGGCGTGATCGGCTTATCGCAAGGCCACCCTGAACGGCGAATGACAGGAATGGGCCGGGCGGGCCGTTATCCTTTACGGTTCGTTTAGCGCGTCTGCCTAAGGCTGGACGGGTCGCTTTCCGCACGGGCCGATTCCGTGGTGCCGGGAGGCTGACCAGGGTTCACCATGGATCTCGCAACCGGTATCGGGCTGCTCGGCGGCTTCGGGGTCGTCTTCACCCTGATCATGATCGATGGCGGCAACTTCGCCGCCTTCTTCGACAAGCATGCGGTCATCGTCATCTTCGGCGGCTCCACCGCTGCGACGATGATCCGCTTCCCGTTCGCGACCATGATGCACGGCCTGCCGATGGGCATGCGCTACGCCTTCACCATGCGGGCGATCCGGCCGCGCGAACTCATCGAGGAGATCACCAAGATCGCCGATGTGGTCCGCAAGTCCGGCCCGATGGCGCTGGAGAGCATGGAGATTTCCGACCCGTTCCTGGCCCAGGGCGCCCGCTACATCGCCGACGGCTACGACCGTGAGTTCATTAGAGACACGATGGAGCGGGACCGCGACAACTTCCTGATGCATCTCGACGAGGGCTCGAAGATCTACCGCGCCTTCGGCGACTGTGCCCCCGCCTGGGGCATGATCGGCACCATCCTCGGCATGGTGACGATGTTCGCCAACATGTCGGATCCCTCGAAGCTCGGCCCCGCCATGGCCACCGCGCTGCTCGCCACCCTCTACGGCGCGCTGATCTCCAACATGATCGCGCTGCCGCTGGCCGACAAGCTGCACGTGAAGCTCGAGGAGGAGGACGTGTCGCGTTCGCTCATCATCGACGGCATCCTCCTCATCCGCGATTCGAAGAGCTCGTCCCTCGTGCGCGAGATGCTGATCGCCTACCTGCCGCACAACCATCGCGACGAGCTCGCGGCGGAAGCGGCCTGACGGCAGGAGGGTAGGCGACCGTGGCAAGGAAGAAGCGCGGAGGCCATGGCGGTCACGGTTGGTTCGTGACCTTCGCCGATCTCATGGCCCTGCTGATGAGCTTCTTCGTCATGATCGCGGCCTATTCCACCCAGGACCAGAAGAAGATGCAGGCGGTGGCCGGCTCCATGCGCGACGCCTTCGGCGTCAACCGCGAATCGCGCTTTTCCGGCATCATCGAGAAGGACGGTCTGCCCGCCCCGGGCTTCATCAAGAACCGGCGCGACATCCCGCCGGAGCAGGCCACCGACCGGCCGAACCCGCCCAATGCCGAGGCGACGGAAACCGACGGAAACCCCGATAGCGGGTACCCGGACGCGTTCGGCCTGGCCGCGGCGAGCCTGCGCCAGGCGATGCAGGACATGCCCGAAATTGCGGAACTGTCGAAGAACATCATCATCTCGCCGTCCCAGAAGGGCGTCGACGTCTCCCTGGTGGACCAGGACGGCAGCACGATGTTCCCGGACGGGTCGAGCCGCCCGAACGACCGGACCCGGCGATTGCTGGAGAAGCTCGCCCCCGTCATCCGCAAGATGCCGAACCGCATCGCGGTGACCGGCTATACCGCGACCAACCGGCCCGGCACGCGGCCCCCTGCCCCGCCCTGGGAGCTCTCGGCCAGCCGCGCCATCAGCGTGCGCGAGATCCTCGCCAATGCCGGCGTGTCCGACGACCGCTTCGCCTCGGTCTCGGGCAAGGCCGACACCGAGCCACTGTTCCCGGACAACCCGTATCTGTCGTCGAATCGTCGCGTGACGGTGACGCTGATGAACGAGCAGGCGCCGACGCCGCGCTCGATGAAGCTGCCGTAGGGCCGTCGCGCTCGATCGACGGCTTCGTGCGCGTAGGAGGAGCCCACCTGCACGGCAGCGCATCGTGCCCTTCGCGCAAGCGCCGAGACATCACGGCTTGCCGATCCCCTTGCGATGCCGACAGCGCCTTCGAGCGCATCGCGCCCGATGACGACGATGCACCCGTCATTGCGCAATCTTGTGTAGATACCCTTGCATGATCCCATTTGTTGTGTAATTGTGTGTATATCGGAGACGATTAGGCAAAGGACCGGCTCCATGCCTCCACCCAAGGGCCATAGTCGAAGAACGCGCGACGTCATCGCCGACCTCTATGGTGATGGGTGGAACATTGATCGGAAAGGGCCTGGAGATCACGTGCAGTTCAAGCATCCGAGCAAGCCTGGAAGAGTAACGGTCGATACCGGTGAGCCGGAAATTCCGACAGGAACGCTTCGCAGTATCTATCGCCAAGCTGGCTGGGAGTGGTGAGACCACCTACGTGCTTCAACCCAAGTGGCATCCCGCCGCTTGGGTTTTCGGCTCTTTCGGAAACGCTCCGATGAAGTTCGGCACGCTTCGCGACCGGCAAGTCTCATTGCAACACGGTTTCAAGAGGGTTCGCAGATGGCACTCATCGTTATGCTGATCCATGAGGAGAACGGCTCCTTCGGGGCCTCCTTCCCCGATTTTCCCGGAGCGACCACCGTTGCCGGCGATCCTGACACGCTGTTCCGCAAAGCGGCAGAGATGCTGGCCTTCCACGTGGTCGGCATGGTGGAGCATGGGGACGAAATGCCGGCCGTGCGGTCCCTCGACGAACTGCGTCGCGACGCGGCGTTTCGCGAAGACAGTGACGGGGCCGTAGTCTGTCTTCTCGAAATCGACCTGCCGGGCAAGGCCGTACGGGTGAACATCTCCGTCGAGGAGAATTTGCTCAAGCGGATCGATCGTGCCGCGGAAGCCGCGGGCGAAAGCCGATCCGGCTTTCTGGCGCAGGCGGCGAGATCACGGTTGTTTCGCGCGGCCTGAAACGGCCGGTGCCATCGTTCGCCTCGCCGGGCTGTCGATGACGGATAGGGCGCCAGGACACTGTTGCCGTCCGAGCCGGCATCACTCTGCGACGAGGAGCGCCCAGTACACCTTGTATTTCGAGTTCGGCGCGTAGGCCGTGGCGATGCCCATGCGCGTGGCGGCGGGGGTGAGCATCACGGCGTTGTGCGCCGGACTGTCGCGCCAGCCAGAGAAGGCTTCCGCCAGGGTGTGATAGCCGGCGGACAGGTTGGCCTGCGCCCCGGCATAGCCGAGGCGCTGCACCGCGACCTTCACGGTCTGCGCCTGGCTCGGCTTGTCGGCGGCGGCCATCGCTGCGGCCTCAGCTTCCGCGAGACGCTGCAATTCGGGGTCGATCCGCAGCGGCGCACCGCCGCTGCGGGCGCGATAGGCCGAGATCATGTCGCGGGCGGTAGCCGAATCGACCAGCGCACCGGAGGTGGTCATCGGCCAGTACAGGCTGGGGAGCGCTCCGGTCGTCGGCGCGTCGGTGGCGCATCCGGACAATGTGGCACTTCCCAGAAGCACGAGGCCGATCGCCCGAAATCCCACCTTCATCGTTCCCGCCTCGCGCTCGTCGTCCGTCGTGCCGGTCTAGGACACCTTGGCAGGACTCTTACGCCGTGCCGGTTCACGAGGCGTTGCCGACCGGATCGGTTCGGCCTCCTCGTTCGCCGACGGTGCGCTCTCGCCCTCGCCGGCATCCGGATCCTGCGCCGGCCGATCCTGGCTCCGGCTCTGCGCGAACACCCCGGCGATCTGCCCGAGCGCCGTCTGGACGGGCTCGAGACCCTGGACCGTGACGACGCTCGATCCGGGGCCGAGGGCCGGAATGAACCCTGCGCCGGACAAGGTCTGAAACACCGAAAAGTTCAGGTCGCTCGTGACTTTGAGGCTCATGCTGACGTCGACGATCATCGCGATCAGCTCGAATTCGAGGAAGGGATCGCCGATCTTGCGGAACACCACCCGGGGCGCCGGCTCCTTCAGCACGTCCGGATGGGCCGAGGCGCAGGCGATCAGCATCTCGGCGGCGCGCACCGGGTCCTGGTTGCGCAGGACGTTGACCGTGATGGTCACCCGGCCGGTGCGGTCGCCGCGGACCCGGTTCTTGACGATGCCGGAGATCAGGTTCGAGTTCGGCACGATCACCGCCGAGCGGTCGAAGGTCTGGATCTCGGTGGAGCGCACGGAGATGCGCTTCACGATGCCTTCCGAGTCGCCGATGAGCACCTGGTCGCCGACGCGGATCGGGCGCTCCCACAAGAGCAGCAGACCGGAGACGAAGTTGTTGACGATGGATTGAAGGCCGAAACCGATACCGACGGAGAGGGCGCCGGCCACGATCGTCAGCTTCTCCAGGCTCAGGCCGAGATAGGAGAAGGAGAGCGCCAGGGCGAGCAGGAAGCCGCAATATCCGGTGATGGTGGAGATGGAATTGCGCAGGCCCGCATCGAGATCCGTGGCCGGCAGGTAGGTCTGTTCCAGCCAGCGCTGGATCGCCCGGGTGATGACCACGCCGATGAACAGGAGCCCCACCGCATAGGCGATGGTGGAGAGCGAGATCGTCACGTCGCCGACCTTGAAGCCGAAGAACGCGCTCCGCACGGAGGTGAACACGTCCGTGGAATCGAGGCCCCAGGGCGCCAGCGCCAGCAGGGCCGCCACCACGATCAGCAGCACCCTGGCGATGCCGGTGGTGAGCACGGCGATCTGGTTGATCGAGCGCTTGCGCAGGCCGGTATTGGCCTGGAGCGCCGTGGCGAAGCGCGTCTCGTCCTTAAGCGTGCCGCCGATGAAGGTGTCGGCGCTGGAGATCAGCAGGTAGAGGAGCACGATCAGGCACGCCGTCCAGACCAGCTGGTCGATGAGGAAGGCGGCGAAGGCGACGTAGCCGACCAGCGGGGCGATGCCGATGACGATGACGGCGGCCCATCCGAGGAGCCGGGCCGGACCGCCGATCGTCGTGGTGGATTCGGGGGCGACGTAGGGGCCGAAGCAGGCCTCCTCCTTGTCCGCCGTGTCGGCGAAGCGATGCAGGCCGATGGCGAGGATGAGGATCGTCGCCAGCGCGCCGATGCCGCGGGTGGCGATGGAGATCGACAAGGCGGCGTAGATGCCGGAATTGAGCGCCTCGATGGATTTCACCACGGTGATCACCGTGGCGATGCTCACCGCCAGGGTGGTCAGGCGCCAGGCGGTCGAATCGCTCACCGGTGCGGGACGCCAGGACGGCTTCTCCGGCGAGAGCAGCGCGTCGCACAGGGCTTCGACGAAGGCGATGAAGGCGAGGCCGCCGAGGATGGCGCCGGCCACCGGCATGAGCCGTTGCGGCAGCAGGTCGGTGGCGTCGAGGGCGTAATAGACCGCGTAGCTGCCCACCACCGCCGGCACTGTGCCGAGGAGGAAGACGCGCCAGGCCGCCATCAGCTTCATGCGCTGCGTGGGGTCGACCACGCTCTGGCTGCGCCGCCCGAGGCGCGGCGCGATGTTGCGGCGCCCGAAATACAGCGCCACCGAGATGCCGAGCGCGATGCCGAGAAGGAGGAGGTTCCAGATCGACCCGTTGCGGGTGAACAGCCCCGCGATATCGCTGACGGCAGCTTGAAGGGCGCGCACGTCGCGCGGGATGTCGTCGGCGATGCGCATCCACAGATCGGGATTCACCAGCGCGGACGACCGCTCGAACAGGCCGCGGGTGAAGGCGGCCCGGCGCTTGTTGGTGATCTGGTCGATGATCTGGTCGCTCTGGACGAGCAGCGATTTCGCAAGCCGCTGGGTCTCGTCGATCTCGGCCACCGCGTGCTCGCGCTCGGAGCGCTCCTTCGCGACGTCCTCGCCCTCATCGCCTTCCTTCGGCTTCGGGCCGAGCTGCGCCAGCCGCTCGCGGGCCGCGTCGAGGCGCGGGGTGGTCGCGTCGATGATCAGGCGGATGCGGTCGGCGATGGCGTCGAGCCCGTCGCGGGCTTTCAGCAGGTTGGCCGGATCGACGTTGCGGCCCGCGAGCATCTTCTCGCGC
Source organism: Methylobacterium marchantiae (assembly GCF_042679825.1). Classification (NCBI taxonomy): domain Bacteria; kingdom Pseudomonadati; phylum Pseudomonadota; class Alphaproteobacteria; order Hyphomicrobiales; family Methylobacteriaceae; genus Methylobacterium; species Methylobacterium marchantiae. Next base: position 52,213 of record NZ_JBHTND010000013.1, read on the forward strand.
TCGTCGAGATTGGCCTTGGCCTCGTCGAGGCGGTTTCGGACGTTCTGGATCGCCTCCGACACCGCCGGCTTCGGCGCCGTCGGCTTCGCGGCCGGGGCGGGAGCGGGGGCAGCAGCGGGCGCCGCGGCCCCGGTGGGCGCCGGCTTGGCCGGTTCGGTCTGCGCGGGGGCGGCGGGTGCTCCCTGCGCCAGGGCCGGGATGGGATTCAGAAGGGATGCACCCATCCACGCGGCGAGGAGCGCTGCAGGTCGCATCCTGCCCTTCGAGAAGCCCAGTATCATGTCGTTCCTTTCGTCGGCACGCGGCGCCGGCCCGTCATCGGCACCCGCCGCCCGAAAGCCTGCCTGCGCGAAGCGGGCCAGTCGGGGCGGAATGGCGTCTCCGGCACGGACGGATACCATGTCCGGATCACGACCCAAGGCGCCGAGCGCAGGGGCGAAAATCGGGCCGCCACATGGCCCATCAATGGGGCGAAAGGGTGCCGCCGAGGTCTTTTTCGTCCCGCCCGCGCGAAGTTTGTGGGCCGCGACGTCGCGGATCCACCGGGCAACCTTCACAAGCGTGTCACGCTGATATTAGACTAAGCGACGATGGACAGGGCCTTTTCGTATCGACACGAGGAGGTGGCGTTGGCCGTCCAAGTCGATGTGCCTCGCCACGAACCGGGCGTTTCCGCCCGATGCGACCGCTTTTGGCTAAGCCCAGGCGGGCCGGCCCTGCCCGACATCCCGCGCTCTTCGCGTCGCTCGCCGACCCGGCCACCGGCATCCGGTCGCTGCGTTCCGGCGCCATGGTCGAAGCCGCGACTGCCGGGACCACCGATCTTTCATCATCCGGGGACGACGCCGCAGCGATACGGGCCGTGTCGTCCCCCTGTCGATCCGTCAAGAGAGTAGCGCCGATGCTGGATCTCCAAACGCTCGTCCTGAACGCGGATTACCGGCCGCTCTCCTACAATCCCTTGTCGTTATGGTCCTGGAAGGACGCCTTCACCGCCCTCTTCCTCGACAGGGTCACCCTGGTGGCCAGCTACGATGTCGAGGCGCGCTCCCCGAGCCGGGCCCTGCGGGTACCGAGCGTGGTCGCCCTCAAGAACTACGTCACACTGGCACGCAGCCCGGCCTTCACCCGCTACAACATCTACCTGCGCGACACCTTCTCCTGCCAGTATTGCGGCCTGCGGATGCCGTCCGGCGGATTGACCTTCGACCACGTGGTCCCGCGCTCGCGCGGCGGATTGTCGAGCTGGGAGAACGTCGTCGCGGCCTGTTCCCCCTGCAACCTGCGCAAGGCGAACCGCACTCCTGCCGAGGCCGAGATGCCGCTGCTGCACGAGCCGCACCGGCCGACCCGCTACGAGCTGCATCGCCGCCAGCCGGAATTCGACCATCGCGAATACCACCACAGCTGGCTCGACTACCTCTACTGGGACAGCGAGCTGGAGAGTTGAGGCGGGTCAGTACGGCAAGAAGCGCGGCGGCGGCTCGTTGTAGACCGGCGCATTGAGGTTGCGCGGCTGGACGAAACCCTGGACCACCGGCGGGCCGTAGACCGGTGCGAAGGCGCGGCGAACGGGGCGATAGGCCGGATCGCGGTATGGGATGTGCGGAGGCAGCATCGCCCGGTGACGCTGGGCATGGACATGCGGTCCGTATTGGTGGCTCGCATGGAGGCGGCGATGATGGTCGCCCGCCTCGGCACCCGGGATGGAGACGAGGCTCAGCGCGACGGCACCGGCGGCGAGGGCAAGGCGGATCATGGTCTGTCGTCCCGGCGGCTCTGCGGGCTGTCTCGCCCGACGCCCGCGATCATAGCGGCAGAGATACGAGGAAGCGCTTAACGCGCGTTCCCCGGTGCGGGCTCAGAACTTCACGGCTGCGCCGCCGCGGACGGTGTTGATATTGACCGTATGTCCGTCGAAGTCGTTGAACAGAACATACTGATATTCACCGCGCAGGAGGATGTTCTGCGTCAGGGCGAATTCCAGGCCGCCACCGAGCGTTACGCCGCCGACGACCTTCGTCTTCGTGCGGGTTAGAGGAGTATCGCCGGGTATAGAACTATTGGGATTGTTCTGGTTAAAAAATTGATATCCAAAGTTATAAATATCTGAGTTTTTTCCTGAGGTTTGATTGGCCAAATATGCGGCCTGATCAAATCCATAATCTTTATAGTTGACTTTATCTTCAACTTTTGCACGACCAATGGCAAGTCCTCCGGTGATAAATGGTAGAAAATTGCCTATCACGTAGCCAGCTCTTGCGCGAATAGTGCCGTAATCATTTATTTTTGTCGACGATTTTGCTCCAACTTCGACGGCTTCAAATAGGCCGCTTTCTAAAATCTTACTTCTACCAGTCACGCCAGATACAGTGCCAGAGCCATTGAAGCTTGTATAATCGACTTCAATGCCGATTACGATTTCATCGAATTGGTAGTTATATCCGGCAAATCCACCGAACGTTGTTGAATCAATTCGCCTGGAACCTTGACGTAGAAGAGTTGATGCGTTGAAGATAGTTTCGCCGGTCGTGTCGTGGATCTCGTCGAGCAGCATGTCCTTGTAGGCATTTTTGAAGCCGAGCGATGCGGAGCTGTAGCCCGCATGAGCGCCGAAATAGAAGCCGTTCCAGTCGATCTCGGCGGAGGCGGGCTCGTAATCGGGGCCGCGCAGGACGCCGTAATCGAGATCGGCGGCCTGGGCCGTCGAGAACCAGACGAGGGTCACGCTGGTCAGAAGTGCGAGAGTGGCGGTACGCATCGAGGTCGTCCTCAGGGCTAGAGCCCAACTGTTCTTTCCGAACCCTGCCTCCTTACTACTTGAGTAACCTTAATAGTCCGTTTCTCCCGCGCCGGGAGACTTTGAAAGGCGGGTATTTTCAGATCTTCGGTCATGAAGAAGCCCGCTCGGCACGGGCCGGCGGGCTTTCTGCATTCGAAGGTCCCGGTGCGTGCGGAGAGGCCGGGTCCCGGCCTCCGCTACTCGTAGGGATTCCCGCCGCCATAGCCGCCACCGAGCGGGCTCGTGCCGCCGGCGAAGCTGTAGCGCAGGCCGACACGGACTTCGTTGGCCGTGATGTCCTTCAGGCGGGTGCCGTAGAAGTAATCGTCGAGGCCGGTCTTGGCGCGGCCGAGATTGACGTAGCGATAGCTCGCATCGAGGGCGAAGCCCGCACCGATCTCGTAGGAGACGCCGCCGGTGAGGGCCCAGGCCAGCGACGTGACCGAGCCGTCGCGGCGCTTGGCCGCCGGGCGGGCGCCAGCGCCCGGAGAACCGTCGCAACCGGGAATGATGCAGGTGGTCTGCGTGTAGGCGTTGTTGAAGCTCTTGTCCGCCACACCGATGCCCGCGCCGATATAGGGCGTGAGACCCCACCAGGTGCCGAGATCGGCATAGACGTTCACGAGCCCGGTGAGCACGTCGAGCTTGCCGGCCTCGATATTGTAGCCGGTGACGAAGTTGGAGCGCGAGGAATAGGTGCTGAACCGGCTCGCCCCGCGCTGGTCGATGGTGGCGTCCATGCGGAGCCAGTTGTTGAAGCGGTAGCCGACGCCACCGCCATAGCCCGCCTCGTGGCTCAGCCGCAGGCGCACCAGCGGAGGCATGCCCGGGTCGTTGGGGTCGGGCAGCGTCGAGTCCTTGGGATGGTTGTAGTAGCTCTCGGTGAAGTCCGCCCGCAGGTACCAGCCGCTGCCGATCTGCACCGGGGCCGGCGCCGGCGGAGGCGGGGGCGGCGGCAGGAGATCGGCGGCGAAGGCCGGCGCGGAAATGCCGATCGCCAGGCCGGAAAGGATCGCGGCGACGGCTGCGGAACGGTTCGTGCGGGGCGCGGTCATCATGATCCTCAAGGAGGCATCGGCCGGAGAGTGCATGGTGCGGATTCATGCCGGCACGGAACTCGACTGAGCAACACCATGATTTTAAAAGGTTATGATCGCCTTAACCCTAACGGCACATTCGCTTCGGCCGCAGGATTCGGGTGGCGCCGGGTTCGTTCGGAATGAACGGAAACGGCGCGGATCGAAATCCGCGCCGTGTCTTCGAGCCGTTTCTGCGAAACCGTCGGGACCGATGATGGATCGATCCGTGAGCGGGTCTCAGTACTTGCGGACGATGGGGCCCGGCATCGGCTGGTAATCGACCAGCGGGGCTTCCACGCCGCCGAGAAGCCAGCGCATGCCGATCTTGACGTCGTGGGAGGTCAGGTCCTTGACGTGGTAGACCGTCTGAAGTTCACAGGTCGGCAGGCAGGCAGGCGACGGCACCGGTCTGTGCCGAACCCATGTTGAGGTAGCGGTAGGCGACTTCGAGCTTCAGGTTCGGCGTGACGGAGTAGCCGAGACCGGCATGGGCCGCCCAGGCGAAGCTGGTCTTGTCCTTGTCGGGGGCCTTGCCGAAGCCGCCCTGATAATCGCCGTAGCCCTGATCGGTGACGTTGCCGAACATGTGGTGGGCGACGCCGACGCCGCCACCGACGAACGGAGTCACGCCATACCAGGTGCCGAGATCGACATAGCCGTTGGCGAGGCCGACGATGGAGGCGAACTTGCCGGTGGTGCGGTTGTAGCCGGTGCCGTCCGGCTTGAAGGTGGTATCCCGGGCCGTGAAGGTCCAATCCGTCTGGGTCCGGTATTCGCCGGTGACGTCGAAGCGGAGCCAGGGGTTGAACTGGTAACCGACACCGGCGCCGACGAAGGCCTGATCGCCGACATAATCCTGCAGCGTGGCGTATTTGTAGGCGGCAGGCGGATGGGAAACGTCCTGTGCCACCGTCCTGCGAAGGTCGAGGGCACCGACACCCACATCGCCGCGCAGGTACCAGCCGCCGCCGATCTCGACGGGCGGGGGCAGCGGCTCGGGCGGCAGGGTCGGCAGCAGGTCGGCGGCCTGCGCAAGGCACGGCGCTCCCACGCTCGCAAGGAGCGTGATCGAGCGCGCCAAGGCGGAAAGCTTGGAGCGGCGCATAATGGGTCCTTCACTCGATCGTTCGCCGGGCGCGAGAGAATACCGGCCGGGGTGACTGAGCGATCATGTCCCGAAGGAGTTAAATCGGGCTTAACGTTAAATGTTAGCCTTGCCGAATGTTTATCGAGCCGGGACTGTGCCGCATCTGGCGGACACTCCGTCGGCCCGGTGGTGCGGCGATCTCGCGCGGATCAACCAGGGGATAGATTGTTTGATGCGCCCTGAAGACGTGCGCGCCTTGGCGCTGATGCTTCCGGAGGTCGAGGAAGGCGCCCATATGGGCCATCCGGACTTCCGGATCGGCGGCCGGATCTTCGCGACTCTCTGGGTCGACGAGGAGCGCGTCGTCCTGAAGTTCACGGCCGAGCATCAGGCGGTCGTCGTCGAGGCCGAGCCGGATCTGTTCGAACCCGTCTCCGGTGCGTGGGGACGGCGCGGATGGACCAGCCTGTCGCTCGAGGAAGCGGACGAGGAGACGCTCAGGAGCGCCCTCCTCGCGGCATGGCGATGCCTCGCCCCGAAGGCGTTGCAGGACTAGGACTGCCGCCGGGCGGCGGGCACCGCGTCCGGGAGTTAGATTCAGGCCGCCGCCTTGGTGACGGCTTCCACGATGTCGTCGACGACTTCCGTGACGAGGCTGCGGTCGTCGCCCTCGGCCATCACGCGGATCACCGGCTCGGTGCCGGAGGGACGGATGACGACGCGGCCGGTATTGCCGAGCCGCTCGCGGCCATGGGCGATGGCGGTGACCACCGCATCCTGCTGCAGCGGCGTGCCGGAACGGTAGCGGACGTTCTTCAGGATCTGCGGCAGCGGGTCGAAGCAGTGGCAGACCTCGCTCACCGGGCGTTCCTGCCGCTTGACCACGCTGAGCAGCTGGAGCGCCGCCACGAGGCCGTCCCCGGTGGTGGCGTAATCCGACATGATGATGTGGCCCGATTGCTCGCCGCCGAGATTGTAGCCGTGCTCGCGCATGTGCTCGAGGACGTAACGGTCGCCGACGGCGGTACGGGCGAGGCCGAGGCCGATCCCGCCGAGGAATCGCTCGAGACCGAGATTGGACATGATCGTCGCGACCAGGCCCGGCTGGGTCAGGCGGTCGTCGTCCTTCCAGGACCGCGCCACCACGGCCATCAGCTGATCGCCGTCCACCGACTGGCCCTTCTCGTCGACGATGAGGACGCGGTCGGCGTCGCCGTCGAGGGCGATGCCGATATCCGCCCGCAATTCCCGCACCTTGGCGGAGAGGGCGGCGGGCGCCGTGGAGCCGACATCGTGGTTGATGTTGAACCCGTCGGGCTCGACGCCGATGGCGATCACCTCGGCGCCGAGCTCCCACAGGGTTTCGGGCGCCACGCGATAGGCCGCGCCGTTGGCGCAATCGACCACCACGCGCAGGCCGTCGAGGGTGACGTTGCGCGGCAGGGTGCGCTTGGCGAACTCGATGTAGCGGGCATGCACGCTCTCGATCCGCTTGGCGCGGCCGAGATCGCGCGGGCCGGCGAGCTTCTTGTGCAGCTCGCCGTCGATCAGCGCCTCGATCTCGCGCTCGACCTCGTCGTTGAGCTTGAACCCGTCGGGCCCGAACAGCTTGATGCCGTTATCCTCGAACGGGTTGTGCGAGGCCGAGATCATCACCCCGAGATCGGCGCGCATGGAGGGGGTGAGCATGGCGACCGCCGGCGTCGGCATCGGGCCGAGCAGCATCACGTCCATGCCGACCGAGGTGAAGCCGGCGACGAGCGCCGTTTCGATCATGTAGCCGGACAGGCGGGTATCCTTGCCGATCACCACCCGGTGACGGTGTTCGCCGCGCTGGAACACCAATCCTGCCGCCTGCCCCACCTTGAGGGCGAGTTCCGGGGTGATCACCCCGTTCGCGCGGCCGCGGATGCCGTCCGTCCCGAAATACTTGCGCACGTGCTTCATTCCCGATCGTGACGGCCCATCATAGCCGGTCCCGGTCGCTGAATGGTATCGAAGCATGGCAAACGAATGGTGGCGGGCGCGGCGCGTTCAGGCTTCGTCGCGGGTGAGCAATCCGGTGAAGCCGGTGATGATCAGCGAGACGAGGACGGCCCCCTCGATCTGCTCGGCGATGCTGAAATAGTACAGCGCCACGCCCTGCCAGCTCGCCGTGTTCACCCGCCAGAAGCGGTCCGTCCCCGCGTCGAAGAGCGGCATGAACGTATCGAACGAATAGGCCAGCGGATCGAAGGCCGGGTAGAGGTTGACGAGCTTCTCCTTGGCTTCGTCGCTGCTCGTTACCCCTGGCACGAAATCGGCGGCGGCGGTCCGGACGAAGATCTCGCCTTCCTGGCAGAGGCGCGGTCCCATCTTGCAGGATTCGAAGGCCGCGCCGGTATAGACCGCGGCCCAGACCACGATGACGGTGACCGACCAGCCCACCGCCTTCCACGGGTTGAACCCGTAATCGGCCAGGACGTGCAGCAGCCAGCTGACGCAGCGCAGGAACCAGCCGGTCTCGCGGGCGTGCCGCTCGGCCACGCGGCGGGCGATGGCGATGCGATGGGCATCCTCCTCGTAGCCCTGGCTCGCCAGCACCTTGGCGAGATGTCGCCACGGCTGCGGGCGCAGCCGGGTGAAGAGGTCGTCGCAGGATTGCCCGCGCAGCCAGCGCTGACGCGCCGTATGCGTCGGGACGGCCGGAACGGCGTCGCCATCCGGATTGTCGAGATGCTGGTACTCGAATCCGTCGAGGACGAGGTGATCGGCATCGCGGCCCTTCGCGTCGATGAACCGGCTCGGACAGGCGCGCCGGCGAAGGGATGCGGGAACGGGCCAGGCGGACGCGAAATCGACGTAGGTCCCCACCTTCAGTCGCGACAGATCGAGGATGCCGTGCGGTCGCCCGCAGCCCGGATACCGGAGGTCGGCGGCATCCGGCATGATCAGTTGCGAGATCGCGGATTCGCTAAGGTCGAGCGCCAGGAAGCGGAGCGGATCCTCCTCGATGCTCATCCCGCCATGCGCCCTCTCGGCGAAGGCGCTCGACAGGAGCTGGCTCCCGGACAAGTCGAGGGAGCCGCGGATCTCGACGCCCGAGAGCAGGATCGCGCCGGTGATGTGGGCGCCGCGCCCGATGATGAACCGTCCCTTCGTCTCGATGCCGCGCGCGTCGAGCGCGCCGAACGGGCCGCCCACGAGCGTGGCGCCGCTGATCTCGAAATGATGCTCCACCGTGGCCCGGCTGAAGTTCATGCTGCCCATGATCGTGCCGCGGACGGGAGCGTCGCCGGGGCCCGTGCCGCTGCGCAGGATGACGCTGCCGATGCGGCTGCCCTGCGCGTTGATGGCGGTTCCGTTCGGATTGTGGAACGCCGCTCCCTCGGCGGCGAATTGCGCACCAATATGGGCGCTGACGAGATGGCAGACGCCGTTGATCCTGGCGCCGTCGAGGAACATCCCGGCGACGGCAATGTCCTGAACGTCGATGGCGTCGCCTTCCGGATTGTCGAAGAGCGCGCCCACGGCGACGAACTGCCCCCGGATGGTCGCACCGAGGAAGCGGCAGCCGCCCCTGATCGTCGCGTGGTTCAGGAACATGCCCGCCATGGCGCTGCGCTGGGCATTGATGGCGTCGCCGGTCGGATGATCGAACACCGTCCCTTCGGCCGTGACCGTGCTGGCGATGGCTGCGCCGCTGAGATCGCAGGTGCCGACGATGGTCGCGTGCGGGATGAACAGCGGCCCGGCGATGGTGATGCCCTGCGCGCGCAACCCGTTGCCGATGCGGCTCTTCTCGAAGGACAGGGTCCGGGTATGGCTGTTGGTGAAGTCGAGTCCGTCCGGGATCTCGGCCTCGTCGATCCAGAGCGGCCGGACGAGCTCGCGGTCGGCGCAGGCGAGCAGGCCCTCGACCCGGCCGCCGACCAGCCGCACACCCTCGGGGGCGACCGGCCATTCCGCCCGCTCCACGCAGACGAGTGCCCGGACGACGCCCGCGCGAACCGATTCGTCGGGGCCGAGCCGCAGGATCTCACCGTCTCGGCAGGCCTCGACGAGGCGCCGCTCGGGGTTGGTCAGCTCACCGATCGCACCCTGGGACGCCTCATGCATGCGATGTCGCCACCCGGTTTCGATTGCCGTGCCAGATGGTGGATGCCATCAGCAGGTCGATCGGGGATGCCGCGGATGGTATCGATTTACAATCAAAAGAAAAAGCGGCGAGGTCGCCCTCGCCGCTTTGTCATCTCGACACTGTCGATGGCGCCTCACGCCTGCGGCTGAGGCTCCAACCCGCCGTCGTTCTCCCGCGGCCGGCCCCGGCCCGCTGATGGGACGGAAGAGCCACGGATCGGCGTCGGCCCGTCGCCGGCATCGCGGATCGGCGGCTTGCCGGCGATGAGGTTGCGGATCTCGTCGCCCGACAGGGTCTCGTATTCGAGCAGGCCCTGAGCCAGCGCCTCGAGGTCGTCCTTGTGCTCGCCGAGGATGCGGCGGGCTTCCTCAAGCCCGGTCTCGACGAGGCGGCGGACCTCCGCGTCGATCTTCTGGGCGGTCGCCTCCGAGACCGTCTGCTGACGGCCCATGGACATGCCGAGGAAGACCTCGTCGTTGTTCTCTCCGTAGGCGACGGTGCCGAGCTCGGGCGAGAATCCCCAGCGGGTGACCATCATGCGGGCCAGGCGCGTGGCCTGCTCGATGTCCGACTGGGCGCCCGAGGTCACCTTGTCGGCGCCGAAGGTCATCTCCTCGGCGATGCGGCCGCCCATCATGATGGCGAGACGCGAGGTCATCTGCTCGAAACTCATCGAGAGCTTGTCGCGCTCGGGCAACTGCATGACCATGCCGAGGGCCCGGCCGCGAGGGATGATCGTCGCCTTGTGGACGGGGTCGGTGGCCGGCACGTTGAAGGCGACGATGGCGTGGCCGCCCTCGTGATAGGCGGTGAGCCGCTTCTCGTCCTCGGTCATGACCAGCGTCCGACGCTCGGCGCCCATCATCACCTTGTCCTTGGCGTCCTCGAACTCGTGCATCGTGACGATGCGCTTGCCGCGGCGCGCGGCCAGCAGGGCAGATTCGTTGACGAGGTTCATCAGGTCGGCGCCCGAGAAACCGGGAGTGCCGCGGGCGATGACCTTGAGGTCGACGTCGGGCGCCAGCGGCACCTTGCGAACGTGGACGCGCAGGATGCGCTCACGGCCGACGACGTCGGGATTCGGCACCATGATCTGGCGGTCGAAGCGGCCCGGACGCAGCAGGGCGGGGTCGAGCACGTCGGGGCGGTTGGTGGCCGCGATGATGATCACGCCCTCGTTGGCCTCGAACCCGTCCATCTCCACGAGGAGCTGGTTGAGGGTCTGCTCGCGCTCGTCATTGCCGCCGCCAAGGCCGGCGCCGCGATGACGGCCGACCGCGTCGATCTCGTCGATGAAGATGATGCAGGGCGCGTTCTTCTTGGCCTGCTCGAACATGTCGCGGACACGCGACGCGCCGACGCCGACGAACATCTCGACGAAGTCCGAGCCCGAGATGGTGAAGAACGGCACGTTGGCCTCGCCCGCGACCGCCCGGGCGATCAGGGTCTTACCCGTACCCGGGGGGCCGACGAGGAGCACGCCGCGCGGGATACGGCCGCCGAGACGCTGGAACTTCTGCGGGTCGCGAAGGAACTCGACGATCTCCTGCAGGTCCTCCTTGGCCTCCTCGACGCCGGCCACGTCGTCGAAGCTCACGCGGCCAGAGGCCTCGGTGAGGAGCTTGGCCTTCGACTTGCCGAAGCCCATGGCACGGCCCGCACCCGACTGCATCTGGCGGCTGAGGAAGATCCAGGCGCCGATGAAGACGAGGATCGGCAGCCAGCTCACGAGCAGCTGGATGAACCAGGGGGTGTTGTCGGAAGGCGGACGCGCGGTGATCTGCACACCCTTGCTCTGCAGCTTCGACACCAGGTTCGGGTCGTTGGGCGCATAGGAGGTGAAGTTGCCACCGCCCACATAGGTGCCGCTCACATCCTGCCCGGAGATCACAACCGTCTGGATCTTGCCGGAATCGGCGTCGTTCAGAAGCTGGCTGTAGGCGATCTCGCTGCCGCCGCCCCGATGTCCAGGATTCTGGAACAGGGTGACGAGGGCCAGCACGAGCAGGAAGATGACGACCCACAAGGCAAAGTTGCGGAAGTTCGGGTTCATCGATCAATCCCTGGGGGCGTCCGGTCCCGCGCTAAAGGGGCGGATCACTCGGATGCATGTCGGCAATGTAGGCAGTGCCGACCCCCTTGCCAAGTAAATCGGGCCAGCCTGCGGCAAGCCTGTCAGGGGAAAGGTGAGCGCGGCCCTAAGACGGCGACCGCCGCGCCGGGGCCCGACCGAAGGAAAGCACGCCGTCTTCCCCCAGATCGACCAGGATGCCGCGCAGCGTCCGCCTTATCGGAACCCCCGCCGCGAGAGCCGGGCGCAGGTCTTCGAAGACCAGCCGCTCCAGGCGCTCGAGGCGTTGCGAGCCCCCTCCCCCGGCCTCGCTCAGAGCGAGATCGACCGCGCGCAGCAGGATCGCGTCCGGCAGGGCGGCGAGCGCCTGGCCATCGAGCACGACGTCAGTACGCGCGGGAACCCGATGCGCGGCGAGGGCCGTGCGCGCGGCCTGGAGCAGCGCCTCCTCGTCGCGGGCCATGCGGTCGGCGAGGCGGCAGAGGCGTTCCGGGTCGAGGCCCTCGGTGGCGAGATCCGGGATCAGACGCCGCAGGCGGGCGCGGGCGAAGCGTTCGTCGGCATTCGACGGATCGCGCAGGGGTTCGAGCCCATGGCGGTCGCAATAGGCGACGAGGTCCGCCTTGCGGATATGGAGGAACGGCCTCGCGAGGCGCAGGCCCGGCGCGAGTTCCCGCTCCCGCCGCATGCCGGCCAAACCCGTCGGACCGCTTCCGGCAAAGAGGCGCATGAGCACCGTCTCGGCCTGGTCGTCGGCGGTGTGACCGGTGAGCACGGTCTCGGCACCGATCAGGCCCGCGCATTCCGCCAGAAGCCCGTAACGCGCATTCCTGGCCGCGGCCTGGATTCCCCGGCTCGGCTTGTCGCCCTCCCAGGTGAGGATGTGGTGGGGCAGTCCCAGCGCCCGGGCGGCGAGACCCACCTTCCGTGCCTCAACGATGCTCTCGGGACGCAGGCCGTGATCCACCGTCGCCACATGGATCGGATACGCGGAGCCGAGGCGCGCCGCCCGATGCATCAGAGCGGTGGAATCCGGGCCGCCGGAGACCGCGATCAGCAAGGGAGATACGTTCAGGTAGGGCCGCAGCGGAGCGGCGAGCAATGCGTCCGCGTCGTCGGTCGAAGGTTCCGCGCTCAAGCGGCGCAGCGCGCGCGCTTCTGCTCGCGGGCCACGCTCTGGCGGAGACCGGGCGAGGCGGAGGGGAATTTCCGCTCCAGCTCGGCCAGAGTGGCGCAGGCCTGCTCGCGGGCGCCGAGGGCGTTGAGCGAGACGCCGAGCTTCAGCATCGCATCGGGAGCCTGGGGCGAGCGGGCATAGTCGGTGGAGACCTTCAGGAACTGCTCGGCCGCCTCGCGGTTGCGGTTGCGCTGAAGGTAGCTCTCGCCGAGCCAGTAGGTCGCGGAGGGCACCTGCGCATCGCGCGGATGCGACTGGATGAACTGGCGCAGGCTCATCTCAGCCTGCTCGTAATGGCGGTCGGCGATGTAGCCATAGGCCGTCTCGTAATCCGCCCGCGCGTCGCCCGAGGCCGTGGCCGCGACGCTGGTCATCGGACGCGAGGGGCTCGGCAGCGCGCCCGTCGTCGGCACGCGCGAGGGCGGTGTCAGGTCGACGGGGCCGCCGATGCCGGGAGGCGACAGGCCCGGCTCGTCGTCATCGGCCTCGACCACGGTCGGCGGCACGCTCGGGGTCCGCGATGGCGGAGCGGCGGCGATGGCGGCGGAAGGCATCGTCGTGCCGAGCGGCATCGGCCCGCCGGGACGGCCCGGATTCTGTTCGGGATCGAAGGCGTCGCTGCGCTTCTGCGGCTTGGCCTGGCCGGGATTGGTGCCCGATGGGGAGGCGGCAGGCTTGCCGGCGCCGCCCTTGCCCTCCTGCAGGCGGTACTCGACGTCTTCCTGGAACTTGCGAAGCTGCTCCTTGAGCTGGCGGTTCTCGTACTGGAGAGTCTCGATCTGCCCGGCCATCTGGCGCGACTGGTTCTCGATGCGGTTCAGGCGGACGACGAAGTCCGACGCATCCTGCGCCGTCGCGGGGGCGATGGCGGCGAGCGGAAGAAAAGCCGCGAGGAAGGTGGACGCCAAAAGGCGGGACGCCGAGGAACGGGGTACGATGAGCAGGCGGCGGAGCATGGGAAACGGCACCTGTGGTCGGATCGGACGAGGACACGGCCGCATCGGCGGCGTGCCGCCGATAGCAGATGCTCCGGGACGCGGCAAAAATGGGGCCGCGGCCGGAAACGGCGAACGTCCGGTGCTCAGGAGCCGGCGCCCCGGTCGAGGACCGTCACCGCGCGGCGGTTCTGGGACCAGCAGGAGATGTCGTTGCAGACCGCCACCGGGCGCTCCTTGCCGTAGGACACCGTGCGCATCCGTCCGGCGGCGAGGCCGCGCGAGGACAGGTAGTCCTTGACGGATTGCGCGCGACGCTCGCCCAGCGAGAAATTGTACTCGCGGGTGCCGCGCTCGTCGGCATGGCCTTCGACCAGGAAGGTGTAGCGGGGATAGCGCTGCAGCCACTGGGCCTGCTTGTCGAGGGTCGCCGTGGCGGTCGGGGTCAGGTCGGTCGAATCCGATTCGAAGAAGACCCGGTCGCCGATATTGACGACGAAATCCTGCGCGCTGCCCGGCGTGTTGGCGCCGCCGGCAAATCCCGAAGCGTCGGCCAGATCCTTGTCGTTGGTGCAGGCGGCGACGCTGAGCGCGGCGCAGAGAGCCGCCGCGAGCGGAAACACGCGAAAGCGCGCGGTCATGGACATGATCTAGGTCTCCTCGGGCGGGACGACGGATGGAGTGGCGTTCCGCGGGGTCGTTCGGTGATGCGGTCGTTGTAGGTCGAGCGGGTTAAGCGAAGGTTCCGTCAACCTTGACGGGACGTTTCACGCCCGAATTCCAGTCGCGCGATGTGTCATCCGGCACCTCTACTCGGGAAACCGGCTTTCATGTTCGCACATCCCTCGTGTCGCACCTCAAATGCGGCGACCGCGCGACGAAGCGAGGCTTCCGACCGGGTCGCGGCGAGCCTGTGTCGTTGCGGCAACGCAGCACGGGCCAGGCCGACCGTCGCTGGCCTCAGGACCGTCACCGGTCGCGTGCCTCCAGGGTGCTGATCGCCGCCAGGGCACCAACGGCCGCCGCCCTGACGTCCCGCAGGAGAACGGAGACATCGGTGCCGGCGATGCACGCCCGCTCGATGTCCGAGCAGCGATGCGAGAGGTCCAGGAAGCCGAGGGATCCGCTGGACGACAGCAGGGCATGCGCATCCCGACCGAGCGCGCTGGGCTCGTCGTTTCCGATACGGAATCTCTCGCCGATCTCGACCCTGAGCAGCGACAGGAGCTGCATCAGATGGTCGTGGCCGAAGACGTCCTCGAGCTCGGCCAGCATGGCCGGATCGTAGACCTCGGATCGTGCGGAGGTGTCGCCCACCCCTTCGCTCGCCATCGTCCTCGCCGTCATTGGCCCTGCCGTCATTGGCCCTGCCGTCATTGGCCTTGCCCATCTCAGGAATGTGGCCGAACGAACGAGGGTTCTGAACGCCCGGCAACCGAATCAACGTTGTCGTTGAGAGAAGCTTAACCATTACAGCATTCATTTATCGATGCAAAAAGTCGATGGTCCGCATGAGTGACGCGCCGAAAGTTCTGATCGTGGAGGACAACTACCTCCTGCTGGATATGCTGACGACGCAGTGCGAGCGAGCCGGCCTTGCAGTGGTCGCTGCTTCCAGCGGCGAGGCTGCTCTGACGCTGCTCAGGACTCACGGCCGCGACCTGGACTGGTTGCTGACAGACATCCATCTTCCCGGAATGATCGACGGCTGGATGGTGGCCGATGTCTTTCGCGAGCTTCGCCCGGACAGGCCGGTCATCTACGCATCCACCAATGCGCATTTCGAGCGCAGGCCGTTGCGGGGCAGTCTGGCGGTCCGTAAGCCGTTTCAGGTTCGCGAGATCGTCGCCCTCGCCCGGATGATGGCGACCGAGCGCGGCCTGGCCCCCTTATCGTCCCCGCATTACGCGTCGGCCTGAGGCGATCGCCCTCACTCCGCGGGCGCTGCCAGACGAAATGTGCCGCGGCCCGCTGCCTTAGCGGCATAGAGCGCCGTGTCGGCCCGCGCAAAGATGTTCTCCGGGGTGGAGAGCGACATGGTCGCGATGCCGACCGAGGCGCCTATGGCGAAGGTCCGCTCCTCCGAGACGATCGGTCGTCCCATGGCGCCGATGATCCGTTCCGCCAGGGCGCAGAGGCCTTCCGTGCCGATGGCAGCGTCCACCACGATCCCGAATTCGTCGCCCCCGACGCGGGCGACGAACTCCGTGTGACGGCATGTCTCCCTCAGGCGGCGCCCGACCTCGACGAGGCAGATGTCGCCGGCCGTATGGCCATAGGTGTCGTTGACCTGCTTGAAACCGTCGAGGTCGATGAGGACGAGGGCGCCCTCCCGTCCCATGTCGGCGAGCCGGGCCTGGAAGACGCTGCGATTGGGCAGGCCCGTCAGGGTGTCGAACTCGGCGAGGTAGCGGGTGCGATCGGAGAGGAGCTTTTCCTCGGTGATGTCCTGCTTCATGCCGAAGATGCGGACGGGCGCGTCGTCCTCGCATTCGACGGTCGCGGTCAGCCTGATCCAGCGCCGGTTGCCCATCGCCGTCACGATCTCGGCGTCGAGGCTGAAACCGCTGCGCTCTGCGATCGCGCGGGTCCGGACTTCCTCGAGCTGTGCCCTCGATCCCGGGCTGTAGCATTCGAGGGTGGTCTTGCGATCCACCGGCGAGCCGACCGGCAGATCGAAGATCCGGTAGACGGTGTCGGTCCAGGTCAGGGCTTCGTCTGCGAGGCGGCATTCCCAGACCCCGATCCGGGCCGCGGCCGACGCGCGCTCGAAGATCTTGCGGCTATGGGCGAGGGACAGTTCCTGCTGGCTGATGATCAGGGCCTGCGCCTCGATCCGCGTCTGAAGCGCCGCGATCAGGGTCGCATCGCCGCCGTTCTCGATCGTAATCACCTCTCCGTCCGACGTATCCACATCGAGGTGGATCAAGACGTTCGGGGTTATCGATCTGTCGGAGGCGACATCGTGCATCGGTGTCTCCCGGCCAGGGAATGTATGACAACATACGGTGACAGTACCGAGTGAGCGATTAACCTTTCCTCTCTCGTCGGCAAGCTACGAAAATGCCGCGCCTCAGCGAACAGGGAGCTTCCGTTGCGGTGGGCGGTCTATTGCAGATGCCTCGCATAGGTGTCGCCCGCCGCGCGTTTCAGTTCCGCTCCGGCGTCCCGTCCGATCCGGGCGGCGTCCGATGCCGGGCCGGAGCGATGGACGGCCCAATGGACTGAGCCGTCGGGAAGGAACAGCAGGCCGTCGAGGGTCAGCATCTCACCCTCGATCCGTGCCAGGGCCGCGATCGGCGTGCGGCACGATCCGTCGAGTTCGGCCAGCAGGCCGCGCTCGGCTGCGAGTTCGGCCGTGGAGGTGGCGGATTCGAGAGGCCTCAGCAGGGCCCGGATGTCGGCATCCGCCTCCCGGCATTCGATGCCGAGGGCGCCTTGTGCCACTGCGGGGAGCATCTCGTCGACGGCGAGAACGCTTCGCGCCATATCGGCCATGCCGAGACGTTCGAGGCCGCAGAGTGCCAGGAGCGTCGCCTCGCAGGTGCCCTCTTCGAGCTTGCGCATCCGGGTATTGGCGTTGCCGCGCATGGGGACGATGCGCAGGTCCGGCCGCCGCATCAGGACCTGGGCGGCCCGGCGCAGGGACGAGGTGCCAACGCGCGCACCCGCCGCGAGACCGGCAAAGCCGTCCGATTGCGTGGAGAGGAAGGCGTCGCGCGGATCGTCCCGCTCCAGGATGCACGCGATGACCAGCCCGTCCGGCAGCCAGGTCTCAACGTCCTTCATCGAATGCACGGCCACGTCGACCACATCGGCGAAGAGCGCCTGTTCGAGCTCTTTCGTGAAGAGGCCCTTGCCGCCGATCTCCGAGAGCGGCCGGTCGAGGATGCGGTCGGCCACCGTGTTGACCACCACGAGTTCCGCCTCCAGCCCTGGATTGGCCGCGACGATCTTGTCGCGGACCATCCCCGTCTGCGCGAGGGCCATCGGGCTGCCTCGGGTGCCGATGCGGAGGGGGCGCTGGATCATGGGCGACTGACGCTTGTGCAGGACGCTTCGGACAAGACCGCCTTTTCGAGGCTGTCATCCTTCAGTACGCAGTCGACGGACGGCTGTCACCGTGCCGATCGTCATCCTCCGGAGCTTCTGCATCGGCTGGATCGCCCGTGCACGGCTTCTTTGGCGTGCCCGTGATTATCCGAATCTTACGAAGTTCGGGGAACGATGCCTCTCTCTGCGATCGAGACGACGGTGATGGCCAGGAGCAAGCTCGAACGGTTTCGTGACGCGCATTTCCCCGACGGCGACGAGGATCTCGACCGCCCGCCCGAGCAAGGACCTCCGCCGCGGCGCAGGGAGGAGGTACGATCCGACCAAGCAAGATCCGGCGGGGCAAGATCCGGCAACGCGCGACGCCGGTCGGGCCAAGGCGGATTCGCCCGTACCTATCTCGGCTTCAGGCTCCTTCTGATGCTCGGGCCGCTGGCCTTCCTGCTCCTGTCGATCTTCGTGGAATGCGGATACCGCCCGTCCTCGATGATGCCGGAATTCCTCAGGACCACCGCCTGCGCGCGACGGGACATCACCCGGCACACCCTCTCCATCGAAACGACGCTCAGGACGATATCCGACCGCCTTCGCTGAGCCGCGTCACCCGACTCGATCGACCGTCCCCGATTCGAGGTGCCGTATTTAACCGTATTCCGGCAACGGCGGAGCGCTGCGTAGTTCCGGCAGACACAACGCAGGGTTTCGATGATACGAATCGCTCGAGCTTTTCGAGGGTGTGATGTCGCCTGTCCTGGCCAACCGAACCCCATTCCGTGCCGGTGCCGGCTTCTTCCACGCGCGCGCCGAGCGCGATGCCGCCACTCCGGCGCGCACTACCCATCAGGATGTCGCCAGGGACATTCTGTATGCACGCGGATCTCTGCATGAAGATTCCGACGATGCGGATCGGCCGCGGCGTCTCTTCGGCCGCGGATGGCTCTTCTGGTTCCTGCTGGATGCCAGCCTGATCGTCCTGCCCGTCCCGCTCGTCGTGATGGTGCCGCCGGTGATGAATTGCCGCTACATCGAGACCAATGTCGGCTTCTACGCGGGCGATTCCTTCAGGTCCTGCGTCGGCGACGGCATCTCGGAGCGCTGGGCGCTTCTCGACAGCCGCATGAAGATGCTGGTCCGCCAATCCGGGCGGTGATCGTCTCCGGCGTCAGAAAGCCTGGAGTGTGAGCTCCGTATGCTCGACGCTGGGCGGTCCCTCGAAACACGGCGAGACCATCGCGCGGTAATCCTTCCAGGCCTGCGAGCCGGTGAACAGTTCGGTATGGTCGGCGAGGGTCTCCCACTCGATCAGGAGCCGGTAGCGCTGCGGCTTCTCGACGGAGCGGCGCACCGCGAAGCTCCTGCAGCCCTTGGCGGCTTTGAAGATCTCCGAGGCCTTGGCGATGTTGGCCTCGAACTCCGCCTCCATACCGGCCTTGATGTCGATCTGCGCGATTTCGAGGATCATGGTGCGGTCCTAAATCCGTATCGATGCGAGTGGGACGTCACTGCAGCTTGCGCCCGAGCTTCCTGGCCAGGATGCGCTGAGGGCTGCGCTCCGGATCGGCCTGGCTGGTGACGGGCAGGTATGCGGTCTGTTCCAGCATGTAGCGGCCGCCCATGGCGCCATGCATGACGAGGTCTGAGAACGTCACCCAGGTCTGGCCCGGGGCGAACTGCACATCGGCCTGGGGTGCCTTCGCCTGATACTCCATGTCCTGTTTGAGGGCATCGTGGAGGTGCAGCATCAGGTGATCGTATTCGGAGCGACGCGCCTTGGTGATGCGGAGGGCCGCCAGTACCCGGGCCGAGAAGGGCGAGTAGCCGGGCAGGCGCGGCAGGAACTTCTCCGCCATCGAGCCGAAATCCTCGCCCACCCGCCACAGGCGCGGCTGCCCGTCCGGGTTGACGTTGCGGAAGATGCGCAGGATGCGCTTCTCGCCGATCGGGTTGGACGGGAAGGCGTCCACGTGGAGCCGGGTATCGTCGCGGCGCCAGCTCAGCTTGCGCTGGTCCACCTCGAACGGGCGATACGACGTGCCGGCCAGCGAGACCTTGCCGGTATAGGCCGGCAGGTGCCGGTCGATCAGGCCCTGCGCGAAGGCCTTGTAGCGGATGAGGAGTTGGCGAAGCGCCTCCTGCTCCTCGGGCGTTCCGGCCGCGCCCCTGAGGGCGGCTTCCTTGCCGCGGATGTTGACGTTCTTGGCCTTTCCGTCGGCGAAGGGACGCTGGACGAAGCGCTGCTCGAAATCGCTGAAGGGAAAGTCTTCGTCGTGGAAGACCAGGACCGAACCGCTCTCCAGCGCATCGACCAGGGAGTGAGCGCCGGGAGCTGATCCGTCGCGGGCGACGGAAAGGATCGGGCTGATCATCGGGGAAGCGTCCTCAAAGCCGCGTATGGCGCGGTTTAACCGAAGGCCGGGCTTTCCGCCAAGGGCAGCATAAAGCGCAGCATCTTCAGCCATACGACGCCCCGCTCCCGATGCATTAGCGGTGGATGACGTCGACGGCCGGTTGTCATCGCGCCAGGGCGGGCTCAACCATGGCTGACCGACCGATGGCATCCGTCGCAACCTTGGCGCACGCCCGACCGTTCTTCCTGGTCGCGGCCAGGTTCGAAGGTTCGGCCGCGACGGCAACGAGGAAGCCGACGATGGCGACGTTGAAGGAATTCGAGGAGTCGTTGCGCGAGCACGGCATGAACATGGCGCTCGCCCTATTGGAGCGGATGCGCGAGCGCGACAGGGCGACGCGCACGATCAAGCCGGCCCGGCGCCTCACCGGGCAGAAGATGACACCGGACCTCGCCAGGGCGATCCTCGACCTCCACGCCTCCACGGGAATGACCCAGCAGGAGATCGCCTTCAAGGTCGGGGTGAACCAAGGCCGGGTCAACGAAGTGATCAAGCGCGGCAAGTGGCTGAACGACGATCCGAACGCGCCCGAGGCTGTGGCCCGTGACAAGGCGAAGGCCAGGATGCGGGGCGAGCCGAAGCGGGACCGCCCGGCACCGAAGCCGCCCGCCCGCAAGGAGAGGCCTGCGGCCTCGCCGCGCAGGCAGAGCCCGCAGGGACAGCTGATGTTCGGCGATCTCTGAGAAGAGACCGAAACTTGGAAGAGACCGAAACCTGACGGGCCGGTCCGGAGTTGCTCTCGGCCGACCGTGCGATTCTGCGCGGTCGGGACGAGGTTCATTCAAGCGTGGTCAAGGTCTCCCGTCTCATCGGCACGCTCGCCATCCTGGGCGTCGCCTCGCAGGTCATGATCCGGCCCACCCTCGCGCAGCGGGCCTCCACCACCGACATGACCTGCGCTCAGGCGCAGGCGACGGTCACCCGGAGCCGAGGTATCGTGCTGGGCACGGGCGGGGCCACCTACGACCGCTTCGTGCGCGACCGGGGTTTCTGCGAGGTCACCGAGATCACCGTCCCGGCCTATGCCCCCACCCGCGACGATCCGAATTGCCTCGTGGGCTATCGCTGCCGGGAGCCGAGCCGCGGCGATCGTTTCTTCGGCGGGTACTGACCATGAGAAAACGCCCCGGCATCGCGGCCGGGGCGCCCCTCTTCGTAACAGTGGCGATCACGCCGCCTGCTGGACCGCACCTTCGATCACGGGCGCCTTCACGGGGCCCGATGTGGCGATCTGGATCTGGCGCGGCTTCTTGGCTTCGGGAATCTCACGGACGAGATCGATGTGAAGCAGGCCGTTCTCCAGTGCCGCGCCCGTCACCTGGACATAGTCGGCGAGCTGGAACCGGCGCTCGAAACCGCGGGCCGCGATGCCCTGGTGCAGAACCTCTACCTTCCGGCTGACATCCGGCTTGCGCTCGCCCTTGAGCGTCAGCGCGTTTTCCTTCACCTCGATGGAGAGGTCGGAATCGGTGAAGCCCGCCACCGCGACGGTGATGCGATAGGCGTTCTCGCCGGTGCGCTCGATGTTGTAGGGCGGGTAGGTCGGGACCGCGTCGGCGCTCACGAACTGGTCGAGGGCGGAGAAGAGGCGGTCGAAACCGACGGTGGAGCGATAGAGGGGAGCAAGATCGAACTGGCGCATGACACATTCTCCTTAAGAAGCAACATGTAACGTTCATGTCCGCCCGAGGGCCGGACCATTGCGCCGCCGTATCGGCCAGCGCTCCTCCAATATCGGAGGCGTGCCGGAAGGCTTCAAGAGTTTGGATACCCCCACGGATGCAAATTTTTACGCCGACCCTCTCGTCCGGATCGCCCCGATGTTGACCCTTGCTTCGACCCCTGAAAATCCGGTTCCGCCGGGAGGCACGTTGGTCACGGTCCATGCCGATGACGGGATCGGTTTGAGGGTGGCCCATTGGCGCCCGACGACGCGGCTGGTGAAGGGCACGGTCTGCCTGCTTCAGGGTCGGGCCGAGTTTATCGAGAAGTACTACGAGACCATCACCGACCTGCGCCGGCGCGGCTTCGCCGTGGTGGCGTTCGATTGGCGTGGCCAGGGGGAATCGCAACGCCAGGTCGCCGATCCGCATTGCGGGCATGTCGCCCGGTTCGACGATTACCACCGCGACCTGAAGGCGATCGAGGATGCGATCCTGCGGCCGCTGATGCCGCATCCGCATATGTGCCTCGCCCATTCCATGGGCGGCGCGGTCGCCCTCACCGGGGCGGCGGAGGGGTGGCTGCCCTTCACCCGCATCGTCACCGTGGCGCCGATGCTGTCGATCCGGATGATCCGTTTTCCGGGCGCGAGCTTCCTTCTCGCCCGTATCCTGCACCGGCTCGGCTTCGGGCGCCGCTACATTCCCCGTGGCAAGCCCGTCTCCATCGCGACGAACCCCTTCCAGGGAAACCGTCTTTCCGGCGATCCAGCCCGGTACGAGCGCAACGCACAGGCGGCGCGGGCCGTGGGTGCCGGTGCCGTGGGCGATCCCAGCGTCGGCTGGATCGTTGGCGCGTTCCGAGCCATGGCGAAGCTGAGCGATCCACGCGCGGCCGCCGCCATTCGGATTCCCGCGCTCGTCATCGCCGCCGGCGCCGATCCGGTCTGCGATACCAGGATCACGGAGCGGTTCGTGGCCCGCATGCCCTCCGGTTTCCTGATGGTGCTGCCCGATGCCCGGCACGAAATCCTGTCCGAGCGCGACGCGATCCGCGACGATTTCTGGGCTGCCTTCGATGCCTTCGTGCCGGGAACATCGGCGGCGCCGGACAGAGCGGAATCGGACAGGAAGGGCGTCGCCGCGGCGAGTGCCTGAAAGGCCCCTCGTACGACCGTGAGGAGTAAGTGCGACCTTTCCCTGACGGGGTGGAGCGGCAGTGAAATCCGATCTGGGGACCAGAGCAGAAAGCCGCGCAGCGGCCAGAATCCTCGTGCCGGTCATATCGAGCCGCTATCGCGGCGCCACTCTCGCTGGTTCCCGTATCACCTTCCGCCGACGCTGCAGACATCCGGGAAAGGTGCTTCTGTAATGAGATGGGGCTCACGGATTGAGGTGGCGCAAAGCCGCCGCATGCAGCCTGACATCTCCGGCGGCGACGATCCGGCCGCCCTTCGCGGCGGGACCGCCGTCCCAGGCGGTGACGATGCCGCCGGCGCCTTCGATGATCGGGATCAGCGCGACGATGTCGTGCGGCTTCAGGCCCGCCTCGACCACGAGGTCGATCTGCCCCGCCGCAAGCATGCAATAGGCGTAGCAATCGGTGCCGTAGCGAGACATGCGCACGGCGCTCTCGATGCTTTTGAACCGGTCCTGCTCGTCGCCCTGTGCGAACAGGCGCGGATCGGTGGTGGCGAGCAGCGCATCGGCGAGGCGCTCGCAGCGGCGGGTCATCAGCTTGCGCGGCCCGCGAATGCCATGGAAGGTCGCGCTCGCCCCATCCCCGACGAAGCGCTCGCCGAGATAGGGCTGGTTCATCAGGCCGCGCACGGGGACGCCGTCATGGAGCAGCCCGATCAGCGTTCCCCAGGTGGGAAGGCCGGTGATGAAGGCGCGCGTGCCGTCGATCGGGTCGAGCACCCAGACGCATTCCGCATCCGCATGATCCGAGCCGAACTCCTCACCGACGATGCCGTGCGTCGGAAACGTGCCCTTGATCCGGCCGCGCAGGATCGTTTCGGCGGCGCGGTCGGCCTCCGTCACGGGGTCGAAGGCACCTGTTCCCCTGCCCTTGTCGTCCATGCCGAACGAGGCGCGGAAGAACGGCAGGATCGCCTGCCCGGACTCGGTGGCGAGGTCTTCCATGAACCGTGCGAGATCGACGACGCTCATCGAGAGGCCTCCTGTTAAACCGTGCCCCGCAACCGAAGCGGAGACCCGCGAGCCTCGTCAAGCCCGGTTCCACAAGCAAGCACCGTTGCGGGCTATGGCGAACGGGACCTCTACGTCCGGCATCGGAGACCCGTGATCGACCTCGGGCGAAGCCGCCACGCCCTCAGGTGGCAACCGCTTCCGCAACCGGCATCGGTGCCGGTATCGTCACCGGCCGTTCCGGCGCAGCGGCGGCCGGTGCTGCGGTGCCGACCCTCGAAAGCACGGCCTGCAGGGCGGCATCGAGCGACGACACGTGGATGTCGGCGCCGATCGCCGCCCGCTGACCTTCGTCGTTGAGGATTTCGTGGTCCGCCTGCCAGAGGCCGACGACGATGGGCAGATCGGGCATGCGCCGCTTCAGCCGCCCGACGAGACGGCGCAGATGCGTCGGCTCGCCATTGATGGCGAGCGACACAACGCAGATCATCCGGGCGGGGCCGGGATCGAACTCGTCGACCTGGACCCGTGCCACGTCGGCGAAGGGGACGATCCGCGTGCCGATGCCGCGCTTTCCGAGCAGCTGCGCCAGGATCGCGCAGGCAGATTCGTCGACGAAACTCCGCCCGGTCACGCACAGGACCGCACCGTCCTGTTTCCAGTGTGCGGGAACGTCGTTCGGGGCAGCGAACTCGTCGTCGGGCACTTCGGCGTCGCGCCGGTCCATCTCGGCGATGAGCACGGCGACCGTATCGCGGATGTCGGTCTTCTGGTCGGGTGTGAGCACCCCACGGGCCGCGTCGCGGGCGGCGAGTTCGAGACCCTTGAGCACCACGTCGTCGTAATAGGACGAGAGCGAGCAATCCTTCAGGATGAGTTCGGCATGCTCCTGCGCCTCCTCCGGATCGTCGGCGAGGATGCGCTGGTAGAAATTCTCCACCGGGGTCAGTGCCGGCCGGTCGCCGAACAGGACGTCGAGGAATTCGAGCTTGTCCACGTGCCGGCCGAGGACCACGAGGCAGACCGTGAGCGGCGTCGAGAGCAGCAGGCCGACGGGTCCCCACAGCCAGGTCCAGAACAGCGCCGAGACCAGAACCGCGAACGGAGACATGCCGGTGGACTGGCCATAGAGCATCGGCTCGATGACGTGGCCGGTCAGGGGTTCGAGGATCAGGAATACCGCCAGCGTCGCGATGACCATCGACCAGCCGGGATCGACCGCCGCCGCCAGGGCGAGGGGGAAGACCGCCGACACGGCCGCGCCGATATAGGGCACGAACCGCATCAGCGCCGAGAAGATGCCCCACAGCGCGGGGTTCGGCACGCCGATGACCGAGAGGCAGATTCCGATGACGATGCCGAAGACGGCATTGAGCGCGAGCTGCACCAGGAAATAGCGGCTCAGCCTGCGGGCCGCGTCGTCCATCGCCACCGTGGTCCGGTGCAGGTCGCTCGATCCGACGAGGCGGATCATGCGGTCGCGCAGGTCCTCCCGCTGCATCAGCAGGAACAGCAGGACGATGAAGACGATACCGGTCGTGGCGAGCGGGTGCAGGATCGGCGACAGGATGGTGTTGGCCAGAGCGATCGGGTCCGGCGATCGCTCCTTCATCTCGACGAGAATGGCCTTCTCGGGGGGCGGAGCATTGGATTTCGCGCCCGATGCCTCGGGCTTGGCGGCTTCGGGTTTCGGGCTCTCCTCCCCGCCCTGATGCATGGTCCTACCGATATTGGCGACATAATCGGCCATCCGGCCAGCCGGACTGTCCCGCAACCCCTCGACCTTGCGCTCGATGGTGGTGCGATAGCGCGGCACGTCCTTGGCCAGATCCGCGAGCTGAACGCCAATGAGGGTGGCGAGGGCCGCCGCCACGCCGAGCGCCACCACCACGGAGGTCGCAACCGAGAGGAAGCGACCGAAACGCAGTCGCCGCAGCAGGTGGACGATAGGGCCGAGGACGAAGGAGAGCAGGACCGCGATGGCGATCGGGATGAGGACGTCGCGGCCGATATAGAGGCCCGAGACGATGAGCGCGGTGACGATGAGCGGGGAGGCCAGCGAGGACGGTATGGTCTCGGCCGCAGCGACACGTGTCGCCCTCGGCGGCAACATCGTATTCTGCACCGGAGTCGCCCGCGACACACCGGTCCTGTCGCCGGGATCGCGGGAGGCAGGCGGCTTCTGCGGTGCCACGTCAGCCGGTTTCGGTGTCGCCATCTCGGTTCCGTCTCAACGCCACGCACGCGATCCCGCGGCGGTATGGCCGGCGTGATCGTCGTGAGGAACGGGTTGTTGACACGAAACGATCCCTGTCTCCGCTGACCTTTGTATTCATTTCCTCATCGGGCGGTGTCGAAGGGTGCAATCTCGAAACCGGCTTCCACCAAGATCTGCCGCACCGCACGGGCCGTTTCCACCGCATGCGGCGTGTCGCCGTGGACGCAGACCGTGTCGATCGTCACCGGGATCCGGCGGCCGGACGACGTGATCACTGCCCCCTCCTCCACCATGTGCCGGACCCGCTGCGCCGCCTCGTCCGCGTCGTGGATGACGGCGTCGGGAAGCGACCGGGCGCAGAGCTGGCCGTCATCGGCATAGGCCCTGTCGGCGTAGATCTCCCGCACCACGTAGAGACCCGCCTCCAGGGCGGCACGCTCCACGGCGAGCCCCGGCATCACCACCAGCGGAAGGTCCCGGTCGACGGCGCGGACGGCGCGCGCGATGGCGCCTGCCACGTCGGCCTCGGCATTCGACAGGTTGGCGAGGGCGCCATGCGCCTTCACATGGGTGACGCGATGATGGCCGAGCGCGGCGCAGGCCTGGAGCGCGCCGATCTGGTAGGCCACCCCCGCCTCGATCTCGGCCGCGCTTTCGGCGAGGACCCGGCGGCCGAAGCCGCGCAGATCCTGGAAGCCCGGATGAGCGCCGATGGAAACGCCGCGCGCCTTGGCCGCCGCGGCGGTCGCGACCATGATCGACGGGTCGCCGCCATGAAAGCCGCAGGCGACGTTGGCCGAGGTGACGAGGCCGAGGAGGGCTTCGTCGTCACCGAGCGTGTAGGGGCCGTAGCCCTCCCCGAGATCGGCGTTGAGATCGATGCGACGGCTCATAGCGATGCGGCGGCTCTTGCTGCTTGTCCCGGCTGCGCCCGCAGCATCACCCCGAACCCTTCCGTCTCGTCGCCGATGAAGCGGACGCCCTCCCCTTCGAGAGCGCTCCGGATGGCGTCGAGCGTCCGGTTGCGCGGGGCCACCTGATCGCTCTCGATCATGTTGAGGGTGACGATGGAGAGGGAGGCCCGCGCCGCGAGCGTCCCTTGCGTCCATTTCAACAGCCCGCGGCCGGCGCGGATCTGAGCGGATGTGATCATCTCCGAGACATGGACCGAACTGTAAGATTTTTCAAGTTTCAGCTTGACTTGAGTGGGGCGCGACTCTAATCACCCCGGCATCGGCCTGCCGGGCCGGTGATCGAGGGTTATCGCTCAATCCCGACGTCCACGGTCGCGAGCCGTGGGGGCCTTGAGGCCCAGTCGTCCTCGATCGTTCATGACCGGCAGAGTCTATGTCCTCACCGGCGCGGGCCGGCGGGGGCTCGGTTATCACCTGCAACGTGAAAACGCCCGAGCCCCATTCGACACGCCCGCGTCCCTCGCCATTCGGTCCCTGCCGCGGACGGAGCAACGCATGAAGAAAGTCGACCAACGCGTCGCCGCGTTCGCCTGTCTCGGGGGCGAAGTCCGGCGACCAGTCAGTCCGTGATCCGGCCGCTGCGCGCGGGCCGCTGACGAACGGTTATCTTTGGGATGAAGGGCTCTCGAGCCCTGAGGTTCGAATCCTTGACGGCCTCGCGGCCGATCCGTTCGCCTCGACCATGTCCGCGCGGCCTTGAGGCCGTGATCACGTAATTCCCTCATCCCCGATATTTCCATCGCCTGCATGGCGCGAGCGATCCCGCTCGCGAATCCGCGCATGCGCCGGAAACCCCGGCGGCCCATGCGGGCCGGTGGGCGACGGTTACCGGTAGAGCGCCGCAGGCGTTGCCTCGCGGAGGATGCGGATTCGAACTCCGCCGGGGCCACCAAGTCCCGAAGCTCATGACACCGTCCCCCGAACACATGCCCGCATGGCCGACCCGGATCGGTGAGCGGATCACCCGATCGGCCGCGCGGGCCGAGATGGCAGGGTTATCGACGTCTTGTGTCGCGGGTTCGACTCCCGCCGGGCAGCGATGCCCGTAGCTCAGACGGTAGAGCAAAGAACCCTCCTGCCTCAGACCCATGCCCGCGCGACCGCAACGAACCACCAGGCACCATGCCTCGTGGAGATAGGAGCGAGCGAAGATGTCCTATGCCAAGCTGTTCTCGCTCCGGCGCAATCCGCAGTCGGAGCCCATTCCCCGTACCGTGCCGAACTCGGCCGGCGGACACGCCTTCCCGGTGAGCGACTGGACGCGGCTCGACCGCTTCCTGGTGCTCGGCTCCGAGGTCGGCTCGTACTATGCGGGCCCCGTCGTGTTGACGCGCGAGAATGCGCAGGCCGTCCTTCGGTGCCTTGCGGAGGATGGTCCGCGGGCGGTCGCCGCCATCGTCGCGGTGAGCGAGGCCGGCCGGGCTCCGAAGCAGGACTCGGCCATCTTCGCCCTGGCGCTCGCCGCTTCGGCGGAGGGCGAGCATGCCCTCGCCACCCGGCGGGCGGCCCTGGCCGCCCTGCCGCGGGTCTGCCGCACGGCGACGCATCTGTTCCAGTTCGCGTCCGCCGTCGAGGCGATGCGCGGCTGGGGCCGAGGCCTGCGCCGTGCCGTCGCCCATTGGTACGTCGCCCGCCCCGTGGAGGCGCTGGCCTACCAGGCGGTGAAATACCGCTCGCGCAACGGTTGGTCGCATCGCGACCTCCTGCGGCTGGCCCATCCGGAGACGGGCGAGCCGGATCGCGTCGCCCTGTTCGACTGGATCTGCCGCGGTACGCTGACCGAGGCCGCTCCGGCGCTCGTCCACGCCTTCGCCTCGGTTCAGGCGCCGGGCGTCAACGGGGCTTCGGCCGCGGCGATGATCCGCTCGCACGGCCTGCCGTGGGAGGCGTTGCCGACCGAGCTGATGACGAGCCGGGCGGTGAACGAGGCGCTGATCGAGCGCATGCCGGTGGGAGCCCTCGTGCGTCAGCTCGGGCGGCTCACGGCGGCGGGCGTGCTCGCCCCCTTCTCCGAGGGGACCGAGCATGTCCGAGCGGTGCTGTCGGACCGGAAGCGCATCCTCGAGGCGCGCCTTCACCCGATGGCGCTGCTCATGGCGCTCAAGACCTACGCTTCGGGGCACGGTGAGCGCGGCCGGCTCTCCTGGGACCCGGTGTCCGCCATCGTCGAGGCGCTGAACGCCGCGTTCTACACGGCGTTCGCGTCGGTGAAGCCCACGGGCAAGCGTCTCGTCCTGGCCCTCGACGTCTCGGGGTCCATGGGCATGGGCCACGTGGCGGGCTCCTCCCTCACCCCGCGTGAGGCGGCGGCCGCCATGGCCCTCGTCACCGCTTCCACCGAGGAGCATTGGCAGGTGGTCGGCTTCACGGCCGGGGCCGGTGCGCGCTGGAGCCAGGATGCGGCGCTCACCGCGCTGCCGATCGGGCCGTCGATGCGGCTCCACGCGGCGGTGGCGGCCACGGCCGACCTGCCCTTCGGCGGGACGGATTGCTCGCTGCCCATGCGCTGGGCCCTCGAGCGGAACGTCCAGGCCGACGCCTTCGTGGTCTACACGGACTCGGAGACGTGGGCGGGGCCGGTCCACCCGGTGGAGGCCTTGCGCGAGTACCGGCGGAAGACCGGGATCGACGCGAAGCTCGTGGTCGTGGGGCTCGTCTCCAACGGCTTCAGCATCGCCGACCCCGAGGATGCCGGCATGCTCGACGTGGTCGGCTTCGATGCCGCTGCGCCGGCACTGATCGCGGATTTCATCCGCGGCTGACAGAGGAGACGGACGGCCGGTGTGCCGCCCGTCTCCCGCACATTCCGACCACGGCAGGGACCACGGCGATCTTCAGCATCACACGACCACCGGCATCGCCACTGTCTCGCCGGTGCGGAAAACGCGCTTGTAGCGGGCGATCTCGTCCGCCGGACCGATGGCCTTGGAGGGATTGTCGGAAATCTTCACCGTCGGCCGGCCGTCGGCGGCGATGACCTTGCAGACGATGGAAATCGGATCGAGCCCGTGATCCGGCACCAATCCGCGAAAATCGTTGGTCAGCAGGGTGCCCCAGCCGTAGCCGATGCGCATCCGCCCGTGGAAATGCGCGTGGATCGCCTCGATCGTCCCGATATCGAGCCCGTCCGAGAAGATCGCGAGCTTGGATTTCGGATCGCAGCCGCGGGCTTCCCACCAGGCGATCGCCTCCTCGCCGCCCTCGATCGGATCCTTCGAATCGATACGGATCCCGGTCCAGGCCGTCATCCAGTCGGGCGCGTCGGCGAGAAAGCCGGTGGTTCCGTACGTGTCGGGCAGCATCACCAGGAGATTGCCGGCATAATCCTGCTGCCAGTCGCGCAGCACGTCGTACGGCGCCTGGGCGAGCGCCTCGTCGTCTCCGGCGAGCGCCGAATAGACCATCGGCAATTCATGGGCGTTGGTACCCACCGCCTCGACCTCGCGACGCAGGGCGATGAGGCAGTTCGACGTGCCGAGAAAGGCGTCTCCCAGGCCCTCGCGCATCGCCTCGACGCACCAATCCTGCCATAGGAAGCCGTGGCGGCGGCGCGTGCCGAAATCGGCGATGGAGAGATCCGGCAACCGCTTCAGCCGCTCGATCTTCTCCCAGACACGGGTCATCGCCCGCGCGTAGAGAACCTGCAGGTCGAACTTGCCCATGGCGCGCAGGATGCCGCGCGAGCGCAACTCGTTGAGGATGGCGAGCGCCGGCACCTCCCACATCGTGGTCTCGATCCAGGGGCCGTGGAAGGTGAGGACGTATTGCCCGTCGCGCGCTTCGAGCTCGTAATCCGGCAGGCGGAACCCTTCGAGCCAGTCCATGAAATCCGCCGAGAACATCTGGCGGTGGCCGTAGAAGGTATTGCCGCGCAGCCAGGTCGACTCGCCCCTGCTCAGCCTGATGGAGCGGGCATGGTCGAGTTGCTCGCGCAGTTCTCCCACATCGACGAAATCGGCGATGCGGACGGAGCGGCTGCGGTTCTGGATGCCGAAGGTGACGTCGGTGGCGCGATGGCGACGAAAGATCGTCTGCGCCATCAGCAGCTTGTAGAAATCGGTGTCGAGCAGGGACCGGATGATCGGGTCGATCTTGAAATTGTGGTTGTAAACCCGCGTCGCGAGATCGAGCATGAGAGTGAGCGAGCCCGGCGCGGAACACGGTGCCCGCCACGCTCAAAGGCACATGGCGGACGAGCCAGAGTCAATCGGGCCGGGCGGACGCCTCACAGGGAAGCACCCGCCCGTGAAAGGTTTCGTCAGACGAGGTCGACCTTCTTGGTCTCGGTCTTAGGGGATTCGCCGGTGAGCGCGGCCTTGACGTAGCCGTAGATGTGCAAGGCCGTCGCGTTAGGGCTGTCCCAGTATTCCCCCTTCTCCGGGTGAATGCGGATCAGAGCGACTTCCGGATCGTCCTTGCCGTTGGGGAACCAGGTTTTCATGCTCTCGCTCCACTTGTCGTCGACCAGGGCCTGATCGGTGACGATCTCAGCCTTGCCGGCGATGGAGACGTAGGTCTGGCTGGACGGGTCGGAATAGGCGAGGTTGACCTGATTGTCCTTGCTGATCTCGGCGGTCTTGGGCGAGTGCAGCTTGGTGAAGAACCAGATGTCACCGTTCTCGTCGGTGTCCTGGCTCCACATCGGCCGGCTGTAGAGCTTCCCGTCGGCATCCGCCGTGGTCATCATCGCGACCTTGATGTCCTTGACGAGTTCGAACAGCTTCTTCGCGCCCTCGTGGTCGCGGTGGTTGCCTTGATGCATATGGGTGATCTCCTGGAACGCTGTCGTCAGGATCGGGCGCGCTCGTCGAAGACCGCGCCCCCTGAAGGGTGCTCTCACAACGGACCAGGGCGCGCTTGGTTCAGCTTGAGCATGAGAAGAGGAGGACAGCCCGTGCATTCCGCGATCCGGGGGACGCTCGTCCTCCTCCTCGCCGCTGCCTGTGCCATGGCCTGCCACGTCCCGTCGGCGATGGCGGAAGTCCGCTTCGGCAAGAGCGTCCGCATCGGCGGCCACGACTTTTCCCATCGCCGCTACGGCAGCGTGCACGTGGAGCGGGTCCGGCGCCTGTCCGGGCCGCCCGGATGTCGCCGCATCCGCCACGGAATCTACCGGCGTGGCGACGGGTCGGTGGTGAGCGGGCCGATGGAGAAGTGCAACCTCGTCGCGATCCCGGCGTGGCGGCGGCGATGAGGCCACCTGCCGCACGGCATGCGCAAATCGAAGGTTGGACCGGAACAGGTCTGGCGTTCTCACGGTCCTTGGTTACATGCAGGGTAACGCATGATCGGCGGCGCCGGTCTGCATCGCCCGGAGGCATATCTTGGCCATTACCCGCGACGACGTGCTCAAGGCGCTGTCCGCCGTCACCGTCGATGCCGGCGGTACGACGCTGCCCGCATCCGGCCGCCTTTCCCAGGTCGTTGTCGACCCGACGAACCGGGTCATGTTCTCGATCCTGATCGACCCGAGCGAGGCCGAGCGGTTCGAGTCGGTCCGCCGACGGGCGGAAGGCACCATCCTGGCGATGCCCGGCGTCTCCGGCGTCTTCGCGAGCCTGACCTCCGAGCGTGGGCCGAACCAGCCCGCGCCTCCGGCGCAGGCCGCCCCGCCCCAGCCCGGCAGGCCGGCGCCCCCCCGGACCGGCCCGGCCCTCCCCGGCGTGCGTCACATCGTGGCGGTCGCGTCCGGAAAGGGCGGCGTCGGCAAATCCACCACCGCCTGCAACCTCGCGCTGGCCCTCTCTGCTCAAGGGCTGAAAGTAGGGCTGCTCGATGCCGACATCTACGGTCCTTCGGTGCCCAAGCTCTTCGGCCTGTCCGGCAAGCCGAAGGTGATCGAGGAGCGCCTGCTTGCCCCGATGGACGGGTACGGCATCAAGGTCATGTCCATCGGCTTCCTGATCGAGCCCGAGACGGCGATGATCTGGCGCGGCCCGATGGTGCAATCCGCCATTACCCAGATGCTGCGCGAGGTCGCCTGGGGCGATCTCGACATCCTGGTCGTCGACATGCCGCCGGGAACCGGCGACGCCCAGCTCACCATGGCCCAGGCCACGCCTCTTTCGGGCGCCGTCATCGTGTCGACCCCGCAGGATCTGGCGCTGATCGATGCGCGGCGCGGGGTGACGATGTTCCGCAAGGTCTCGGTGCCGATCCTCGGCGTGATCGAGAACATGGCGACTTTCATCTGCCCGAATTGCGGCCACGCCTCGCATATCTTCGGCCATGGCGGTGCCCGCGAGGAGGCCGCTCGCCTCGACGTGCCGTTCCTCGGCGAGATCCCCCTCGACATGACCATCCGCGAGACCTCCGATTCCGGGCGTCCCGTGGTTGCGGTGAACCCGGACGGCCCGCACGCCAAGGTCTATCGCGGCATCGCCGCGCAGCTATGGGCGAACCTCACCGGCGGCCCCGCACCGCGCGCTGCGCCGCGCATCGTCATCGAGTAGCGGTCCGGTGCCGCCCGTCCTCGGGGTGATCCTGGCCGGCGGGCTGTCCCGCCGGATGGGCGGCGGCGACAAGCCGCTGAAAGTCCTGGCAGGGCGCACCCTTCTCGACCGGGTGGCCGAGCGCTTCGCTCCGCAATGCGAGGCGGGCGTGATCCTCAACGCCAACGGCGATCCGGCCCGGTTCTCGATGTTCTCCGGTCTGATCGTGCCGGACGGAGTGCCCGACCATCCGGGGCCGCTCGCCGGCATCCTCGCCGCCCTCGATCATGCGGCCGAGCATCACCCTTCCGCGACCCATCTCGCCAGCGTGACCGGCGACGCGCCGTTCCTGCCCCTCGACCTCGTCGCCCGTCTGAGCGAGGGCTCGAAGAACGCGCCGATCGTCGTGGCCTCATCGGAGGGCCGGCAGCATTTCACCGTCGCGCTCTGGGCCGTGTCCCTGCGCGAAGATCTCCTCACGGTGCTGGTCGAGCGCGGCGAGCGGCGCGTCGGCGCTTTCCTGGCCCGCCACGGAGCGCTGGCAGTGGAATGGTCGAGCGAGCCGGTCGACCCGTTCCTCAACGTCAACACGCCGGAGGATCTGGCGGAGGCGGAGGCGCTGCTGAAGGTCGCCTGATCGTGGGGGTGTCATGGATGGGGTTATGGAAATCCGACCCGCGTCGGCTCGTAGCCCAGCATCCCGCCATGCGCGCCGACGACTTGCGCGATGGCGATGCGCGCGGCCTCATCGAGCCGTGCCAGTCCCGTCTCGAGGTGCCGGCGCCAGGACGGCACTCGGTTCCACGCCTCGACCCAAGATGCCGCCAGGGCGACGGGCTGGTTCCGGCCAGGGCCTCGATCAGGAAACCCGACTGGGTCAGATCCTTCCCCTGTTTCTCGCGCTCCGGCCGCTCGTTCGCCACGATGAGTTTGTGAACGGCGAAACGTTCGGGAGCCGGCACCATGACGGAGTTCCCGCCGCCATGGAGCAGTGTCGAGCGGACCGGGTCCTTTATCAGGAAATCGAGGTAGCGAAGCGGTTGGGCGCTGACACCGCCGAGGGCCGGCATCGGGACAAGCGCCCCGGTGAGATCGTCGGAGCCGCGGTGCGAAACCAGAAACTCGACCCGGAACCCGCTCGCGTTGACGAATGCGCTCGTGCGGTCCGGCCGTGACAGGTTCGGCACCGGACGAAAGCTCGCATCGACGGCCTGAAGTTCTTCTTGGACGGGAGACATGCTCTCACCGATCGCAACCGAGATGCCGTCATCCTGGGCGAGGTCGATGTCGCCGGTCCGGAGTGCCCTCGTCGGGCGCTCTCCGACGAGGGCCGGATAGGATTGGAACGCCACCGTACCCACCGGAACCCCGCGCAGACGAAAGAATCTCGCTTGCGCCAGACGCTCGACGACCCGGCCCGTCAGGGGATCCGCCATCGGAAACCCGGCGCTTCGCAACATGCGAACCGCGTCGATGCGGGTGTGGTAGTCGATCCGCCGACGGTCATGAGCCTCGACCCGCCGCGTCGTCTCGGAATTCGCCGCCGTGCCGACATCGGTTGGACTTCGTGCCGGTGGCGGCATCGTAGCCCTGTTAATACCAGTATTCGCGTGCCTCGATGGTCCGCCTGATGAACTTGCCGTTCTCGGGAAAGTCGTCGTTTTCTCGTAACGCGCGGACGCGTGCCCGACAAACGAGAGAGGGCGTCCGCGCAGACGATGCGCGGACGCCCTTTTCATCAATCGCCCTGTAGATTCAGGCGGCGCCGACGGTCGCCTTGACGATCTTGTCCGGCGAACGCGGCGGCTCGCCCTTGTTGAGGGTGTCGACCACGTCCATGCCTTCGATGACCTTGCCCCACACCGTGTACTGCTTGTCGAGGAAGCGGGCATCGCCGAAGCAGAGGAAGAACTGCGAATTCGCCGAATGCGGGAAGTTGGTGCGGGCCATCGAGCAGGTGCCGCGCACATGCGGCTCGTCGTTGAACTCGGCCTTCAGGTCCGGCAGGTCGGAACCACCCGAGCCGGTGCCGGTCGGATCGCCGGTCTGGGCCATGAACCCGTCGATGACACGGTGGAACGGCACGCCGTCATAGAAGCCCTGTCCTGCGAGCGTCTTCAGGCGCTCCACATGGTTGGGGGCGAGATCGGGGCGCAGCCCGATGACGACGCGGCCCTTGGTGGTTTCGAGGATGATGGTCTCGGTATCGGCCATGGGTCAGACTCCTTGTCCCTGAGGACCTTGGTAGATGAATCGCAGGGCGATGGGACGCCCTGCGATGGCGGCGCCGAGCGCCGGCGTGATCGCGACCGGCGTACAGCGCCGGATCGCGTCGAGGGTTGCGCGGGTCAGGATCTCCCTGCCCCGCTGATCCGCGTTCTGCATCGCAAAGGTGATGCGAGGCTCGCCGATGACGGAGCCGTCTCGGCGAAGGGCGAAACGGGCGGTGATCTCGGTGCGCGCGAAACCAGCCAGACCGGCCGGCACCTGCCAGCAGGCCGTCAGCTTCGGATAGAGCGTCTGGAGCGTGTCGGCCGGGCCTTCGGCGTCGTCGCTTCGGGAGGTTTGTACCGGCACCCGCAGGGTATCGGGATGCATCGGCGAAAGGCCGGGTCCGGCGATGGCGATTCCCGAGGGAACGACGGCCGCCATCGACGACACGAAGGTGAGGCGCAGTGAGCACCTCACTTTCGCGGTCCCGATCATCTGCCGGATTCCGTCACTTGGCGCCTTGGGCCATCTGCATCTTCACGATCTTGTCCGGGTTCTGGACCGCGCCGCCCGGAGCGCCCGGAGCTGCCTTCTTGATCTTGTCGACGGCCTCCATGCCCGACGAGACCAGTCCGATGACGGTGTACTGCCCGTTCAGGAAGGGCGCGTCACCGAGGCAGATGAAGAACTGGGAATTCGCCGAATTCGGATCGGACGATCGGGCCATGCCGAGGGTGCCGCGACGGAACTGCGCCTGCGAGAATTCGGCCGGGATGTTCGGCAGCGACGAACCGCCGGTGCCATTGCCCTTCGGGTCGCCGGTCTGGGCCATGAAGCCGTCCATGACCCTGTGGAACTTCAGCCCGTCGTAAAAGCCCTTCTTGATGAGGGTCTTCAGCTGGACGACGTGCTGCGGCGCGAGATCGGGGCGCAGTTCGATGGTGACGCGGCCATCCTTGGTATCGAGATAGACCGTGTTGTCGTCCAAAGCGCTCGCGGCGGTCGAGAAGCCGACCACGGCGGCGAGTGCCAGGGACAGGAACGCGGTCCGGCGATGGATGGTCCTAGAATTCATGGGTGTGCGGTCTCCGGTCTGGTGAAGCTGGAGGAAGAGGGGTCGGTCAGATTCTGGCGAAGCGGGCGCTGAGCCGTTCCGCCACGAGGGCCGGGACGAAGGGTGAGACGTCGCCGCCCATAGCCGCGATCTGCCGTACCAGGGTGGCCGTGATCGGACGGACGCCGGTGGAGGAGGGCAGGAACACCGTCTGCACTTCGGGCGCCATGGCGCCGTTCATGCCGGCGAGCTGCATCTCGTAGTCGAGATCGGTGCCGTCGCGCAGGCCGCGGATGAAGATGGTGGCGCCGGAGCGCCGTGCCGCGGTGACCGCCAGATCGTCGAAGGTGACGATGTCGAGAGTCGCGTTCTCGCTCTCGGCAAGAGACGCGCAGGTGGCGTGCAGGAGCTCGGCGCGCTCATCGGGCGAGAACATGGGCGCTTTGCCCGGATGGACGCCGATGGCGATCACGAGCCGCTGCACGAGCCGGCACGCCTGACGGATGACGTCGAGGTGTCCGTTCGTGACCGGGTCGAAGGAGCCGGCATAGAGCGCAGTGCGGATCATTACCGGAGGGCGTAGAGCATTTCGCCCCGGAACGGAACCGCCGGGCGACGTTCCATCGCGGCGGGGCACCATCCCGCCCGAAGGTCGAGGCACGAAAAAGGGCGGATGCCCCGATGGAGCACCCGCCCGAAGTTGGTCTACGAAATCCGGTCTGCGACGCCACTCGCCGATCGAAGAGATACTGCCGATCGAAGAGGTACTTATGAAAGAAGCGAGGCCGGAGGAGATCCTGCGGCCTCGCCGTGATCCTAGTAGGAGCCGAACTTGTAGTTCAGGCCGGCGCGCGC
Organism: Methylobacterium marchantiae; assembly: GCF_042679825.1. NCBI lineage: Bacteria > Pseudomonadati > Pseudomonadota > Alphaproteobacteria > Hyphomicrobiales > Methylobacteriaceae > Methylobacterium > Methylobacterium marchantiae. The sequence continues at coordinate 89,480 of NZ_JBHTND010000013.1, forward strand.
AATGGCACCCTCGGTCTTGAAGGTCGCATTGTAGCCCACGCCCGGACCACCGGTGGAGCCGACGAAGAGATTGCGGCTGCCGAGGTCGTAGCGAAGGTATTCGGCCTTCAGCGTCACGGCGCTGGAGCGGAAGAAGTTCAGGAACGAGTCGGTGGGAAGCGCGTACTCGATGCCGCCGCCATAGGCGTAGCCGGTCTCCATGGTGGAGCGCGAGCCGGCATAGGTCACCGGCGCGCCGGTCTGGAAGCTGACGCTCTGCTCGACGCCGCCATAAGCGAAGCCGCCGGTGCCGTAGACCATGACCTTGTCGAAGGCGTAGCCGACGCGACCGCGGACGGTGCCGAGATACTGCAGGTCGGACCGGTAGGTGTTGGTGAGGCTGGGAAGCACCACCCGCGGGACCGAGTTCACTCTCGTGGTCTCGAGGTCCATGTACTGCGCGTCCGCCTCGAAGCCGACGACGAAACCGTTACCCGGCGTGAGCTGATAATTGTAGCCGATCTGGGCGCCGCCCGAGAAACCTTCCTGTGAAAGCTTGAGCGACGCAGGACGCAGGCCATTGTCGACATTGGCCTGGAGGTTCGCCGCATTCGGGGCGCCGGAGCCGAGGTTGTTGATGCCCGTGGTGCGAACGGTATCGCTCTCGGTGTAGGCGTAACCGGCATTGATACCGAAGTAGAAGCCCGTCCAGGTGAAGACGGGAACCGGAACGAAGACCGGCGGAGCGGCGCGGCGGGGAAGATCAGCCGCGGAAGCTGCACCGGAAAGCAGGGCCGCAGCGGCGCTGGCGAGGACGAGAGACTTGAACACGGTTGCGATCCTGGGTGAGCGATCTGTTGATGGAGAAAACTTAGCCTTAGAGACCCCGGATAGATATGACTTGCTTGCAACACTGAAGATCGACAGTTGAACGAGAACGCCGCCCAAGTCCCACGACTTAGGCGGCGTTCTAATCCATCGGTTCGAAAAGATTTATCGCGGCGGAGATGGACTCAGCGGAAGCTTCCCTCAGCCCGCATCGCCGGTGGGATCGATGCCGGCCGCGTCACCGGTATCGTCCTCACCTTCGCCCTCGCCCTCGATATGCTCAACCGAGACGACGCGCTCCGTCTTCTCGGTATTGAACACCGTCACGCCCTGCGAGGCGCGGCCGACGATGCGGATGTCGTCCACCGGCACACGGATGAGTTGTCCGGCATTGGTCACCAGCATGATCTGGTCGGAGGGCTGGACCGGGAAGGAGGCGACGAGGCTGCCGTTGCGCGGATTGACCCGCATGGCGGTGATGCCTTTGCCGCCGCGTCCGGACGTCCGATATTCGAAGGACGACGAGCGCTTGCCGAATCCGCGCTCCGAGAGTGTCAGGACGAATTGCTGCGCGGCTCCCATCTCGGCGTAGCGCTCCTGCGAGAGCAGCGGCGCATCGGTGGCGATCTCCTCGGAATCGGCATCGCCGCTTTCCGTGTCGCCGATCACGGCCCGCTGCATCTTCAGGAACGCGCCCCGCTCTTCCGGCGTCGCGTCGAAACTGTTGAGGATCGTCATCGAGATGACACAGTCGTCCTTGGCCAGGCTGATGCCGCGGACGCCGGTGGAGTCACGGCCCTTGAAGACGCGCACGTCTTCGACGGGGAAGCGGATGCACTGGCCGGCCTGTGTGGTGAGCAGGACGTTCTGGTCGGCACGGCAGATCTCCACGTGGACGATGTGGTCGCCCTCGTCGAGCTTCATCGCGATCTTGCCGGCACGGTTCACCTGCACGAAGTCGGAGAGCTTGTTGCGCCTCACCCCGCCGCTCGCGGTGGCGAACATCACGTCCAGGGTCTCCCAGGACGCCTCGTCCTCGGGGAGCGGCATGATCGTGGTGATACGCTCGGTGCCCGCATCCATGGAGAGGATGTTCACGAGCGCCTTGCCGCGCGCATTGGGGGCGGCCATCGGCAGGCGCCAGACCTTCTCCTTGTAGACCTGGCCCATATTGGAGAAGAAGAGGATCGGCGTGTGGGTGTTGGCGACGAACAGGCGGGTGACGAAATCCTCGTCGCGGGTCGACATGCCGGAGCGGCCCTTGCCGCCCCTGCGCTGAGCCCGATAGGTCGAGAGCGGCACGCGCTTGACGTAGCCGGCATGGGACACGGTGACGACCATGTCCTCGCGCTGGATCAGGTCTTCGTCCTCGACGTTCGAATCCCAATCGAGGATCATGGTCTTGCGCGGTGTCGCGTAGGCCTCGCGTACCTCCCGAAGCTCGTCCTTGACGATGGTCATGATGCGCAGGCGCGAGCGCAGGATGTCGAGGTAGTCGGCGATCTCGTCGGCGAGCTTCTGGAGCTCATCGCCGATCTCGTCGCGGCCGAGGGCGGTGAGGCGCTGCAGGCGCAGGTCGAGAATGGCGCGCGCCTGGATCTCGGACAGGCGGTAATTCCCGTTCTCGTCGACCCGGTGGCGCGGGTCGTCCACCAGAGCGATGAGCGGCGCGATGTCGAGGGCCGGCCAGACCCGGCCCATCAGCGCCTCGCGGGCGGTGTTCGGATCGGGCGAGGTGCGGATGAGGCGGATTACCTCGTCGATATTGGCCACCGCGATGGCGAGGCCGCACAGGACGTGGGCGCGCTCGCGGGCCTTGCCGAGAAGGAACTTGGTCCTGCGGGACACGACCTCCTCGCGGAAGTCCACAAAGGCCGTGAGCAGGTCCTTCAGGTTCATCAATTCGGGGCGGCCGCCGTTCAACGCCACCATGTTGCAGCCGAACGAGGATTGCAGCGGCGTGAAGCGGTAGAGCTGGTTCAGCACCACGTCGGCCATTGAATCGCGCTTGATCTCGATGACGATGCGCATGCCGTCACGGTCGGATTCGTCGCGAAGGTCCGAGATTCCCTCGACGCGCTTTTCCTTCACCAGCTCGGCGATCTTCTCCATCAGAGTCGCCTTGTTCACCTGATACGGGATCTCGGTGAAGATCAGCGCCTCGCGCTCCTTGCGCAGCTCTTCCACGTGGGACTTCGCCCGCATGATCACGGAGCCGCGCCCGGTGGCGTAGGCCTGGCGCACGCCGGCCCGTCCCAGGATCGACCCGCCGGTGGGGAAGTCCGGGCCGGGGACGTATTCGGTCAGTTGCTCGATGGTCAGGCCGGGATCGTCGATGAGGGCGATGCAGGCGTCGATGAGCTCGCCGAGATTGTGCGGCGGGATATTGGTGGCCATGCCCACCGCGATGCCGCCGGCACCATTGACGAGGAGGTTGGGGAAGCGCGCCGGGAGCACCTTCGGCTCCTCGCGCGACTCGTCGTAGTTCGGCTGGAAATCGACGGTGTTCTTGTCGATATCGGCGAGCAAGGCGTTGGCGGGCTTGGCCAGACGCGACTCGGTGTAGCGCATGGCCGCCGGAGGATCGCCGTCCACGGAGCCGAAATTGCCCTGCCCGTCGATGAGCATGAGCCGCATCGAGAAGTCCTGGGCCATGCGGACCAAGGCATCGTAGATCGATTGATCGCCATGCGGGTGATAGAGGCCGATGACGTCGCCGACGATGCGGGCCGACTTGACGTACTTGCGCTCGGGCAGATGCCCGCTCTCGTAGGCCGAGTAGAGGATGCGCCGATGCACCGGCTTCAGGCCGTCGCGTGCGTCGGGCAGCGCCCGGCTCACGATCACGCTCATCGCGTAATCGAGATAGGAGCGGCGCATCTCGTCGGTGATGGAAACGGGCTTGATGTCCGAGGCGGGCGGCGTGGAGCCGGCGCCGGTATCGTCTTTCTCTGCCAAGGTCGTCGATCTCTGCCTATGGCGGTCCCGGCGCATCGGGTCCGCATGGAGCGCCGGGCGCTCGGGTAAGTCTGGACCGGGACGTTCCGCAGGGCCTCGAAAAGGCCGGCCGCGTCACGCCATGTCTCGGACGCTCTTCATACGCCATCCGATGCCGCCGCGCCACCACCGGACCTGTCGCGACGACATCGACAAACCCCATGCGTCGCAAGCGCTTGCGACACCGATTTCAGCGAAAGAGGAGGGCATGGTCTCCACGCCTTTCCCCGGACAGTCGGAGCGCCAGCGGAACCCGATCCGGAGTCCATCACAGGGCCGGAGTCCATCACAGGGCGTCGTGAAGCGTCCGAAGATCAGCGACGTCAGATTGCGCCGCTTATGCGGTACGTCCCGCACTGGATTCCGGATCACCGTCCGCGTCGCTGCAGGCGTCCGGAAAAGCTGGGCACGGAGCGTCGCCCTCCCCCTCACCCCGCGGCGGCGCTGGCGAAATCCGACATCTCGTAGAGCGGCCTGATCTCGATCTCGCTCGGGCCGGGCATCGGATTGGGACAGCGTTTCACCCATTCCACCGCCTCTTCCATGTCCTTCACCTGCCAGAGCCAGAAGCCGCCGACCAGTTCTCCGGTCGATGAGAAGGGTCCGTCGACGACGGTGCGCGTCGCGCCGTCGAAGCCGACCCGCTTTCCCTTGGCAGATGGGTGCAGGCCCTCGCCGGCGAGCAGGATCCCGGCATCGAGAAGTTCCTGGTTGAATGCGCCCATGTCGGCGAGCAGGTCGAGCGAGGGCATGCGCCCCGCCTCGCTGTCCGTGGTCGCCTTGACCAGAACCATCACGCGCATCGATTTCCCTCCCGTGGCCGATCACGGCGATGGAAGCACGGGGGCGGGATCGTGTGAACCCGGCGATCGGGTGGCGGATCAGGCGACCTTGCGCGGGACGAGGCGCTCGCTCGTCAACGCCTCGTCGGCCCCCGAGAATCCGGATTCGGTATATTCCGCATCCTCGTTGACGCGCCAGATGTCGTGGCGGCGATACCCAGCGAGGATGTTCTCCACCGTGAGCATCGCGGTCATCATCGCATGGTCCTGGTTGTTGTACTTGTGCATGCCGTTGCGGCCGACGAGGTGCAGGGTCGGGAAGTCGCGCTCCAGTTCCAGCCGCACCGTTGCGACGTTGTCGCGATAGCTCTCGTCGTAGACCGGGTAGGCCTTCGGCTGCCGCACGACGCAGGCATCGACCACGTCGTCCGGCGCGATCAGTCCGATCTTCCCTATCTCGGCCTTGGCCAGGGCCACGAGGCCCTCGTCGGCCATGGTCCACAGCCCGTCGCCTTCGAAGCAGAAATATTCGAGGCCGAGGCAGGTATAGGCATCGTCCGGCACCATCTCCGGCGACCAGGAGCGGAAGTTCTGCACCCGCCCGACCATCACGGACGGATCATGGATATAGATCCAGTTGTCGGGGAAATCCTCGCGCACCTTGGCGATGAGGGCGACCGTGAGGAAGTCGCGATACTGAAGGGCACGGGCCTGGAAGGTGCTCAAGGGACGCGGCGTGATCGAATCCACGAGTTCGCGCACCGGTGCCGACGAGACGAGGTTGCGCGCCGTGTAGGTCTCCCGAGTGCCGTCGCCACGGATCGCCGAGACCGTCCAGATGCCGGTCGCGGCATCGAAGCTCACGCCGTCAACGCCCCGGTCGAGGAGCACGCGTCCTCCCTGCGCCGCGATCTTCGCGGCGGCCGCTTCCCAGACCATGCCGGGACCGCGCCGCGGATAGCGGAAGGACTCGATCAGCGTCTTGATCACCGGCTCGCCGGGCTTCGGCCTGGCCTTCAGGCCGAGGGAGCGGGCCAGCGCGTCGCGGATCGCGGCGCCGAGATCGAGCCCCTTGATGCGCTGAGCCGCCCAATCGGCCGAGATGGCGTCGCAGGACATGCCCCAGACCTTCTCGGTGTAGGTCTTGAAGAAGATCGAGAACAGGCGCTCGCCGAACTGGTTGCGCACCCAATCGTGGAAGCTCTTCGGCTGCTCGATCGGCCGGGCACGGGCATAGAGATAGGACAGGACGCAGGCGGTGCTCTGCAGGACGCCCAGGTTGCGCAGGGCCTCGAAGGCCTTCAGCGGATAGGCGTAGTACTTACCCTTGTAGAAAATCCGCGACAGGCGCGGTCGGTCGATGAAATCGTCAGGCAGGAGTTCGTCCCAGAGATCGACCACCGCCTTCGACTTCGAGAAGAAGCGGTGGCCGCCGATATCGAACAGGAAGCCGTTGTGCGAGACGGTCCGGCTGATGCCGCCGACCTGACGAGGGTCGCGCTCCAGAACCACGACATCGCGCCCGTTCTTCGACAGCAGGTAGCCGGCCGTCAATCCGGCCGGTCCTGCCCCGATGACCAGGGTCTCGGTGTGTTGGCTCATCGATCGCTCCGCCTGATCCCGTGTCGCGCTCGGTCAGGAGCGGGTCTCGCCACGGGTGGAGCATTCTTGGCGGAAGCGTGGTTAAGGAAGCGCCAAGTCCGTCGAATTCCGACGGCGCTCTTCGATTTCCGGCTGGCTCGGCCGAAATCGGCAGGAGCCTAGAACGGAATGTCGTCGTCGAGATCGTAGTTCGGCTTGGACGAGCTCGCCGCCGCCGGACGCCGCTCGCCGCCCGAAGCGCGGCCGCCGCCATATTCCCCGCCGCGATCACCTGCCCGGTCGCCACCGCGATCTCCGCCACGGGCACCGCCGTAATCGCCGCCGCGGCTGATCTGACCGCCGCCTTCCTCGTCGGCGCTCATCTCGCCGCCACCGCCGCGGCCGTCGAGGAGGGTGAGCTCACCGCGGAAGCGCTGCAGCACGACCTCGGTCGTGTATTTCTCGACGCCCGACTGGTCGGCCCATTTTCGAGTCTGGAGCTGGCCCTCGATGTAGACCTTCGAGCCCTTGCGCAGGTACTGCTCGGCCACCCGGGCGAGGTTCTCGTTGTAGATCACGACCGCGTGCCACTCGGTCTTCTCCTTGCGCTCGCCCGACATCTTGTCCTTCCAGGACTCGGATGTGGCGATGCGCAGGTTGACCACGGGGTCGCCGGAGGCGAGGCGCCGGGTCTCGGGGTCACGCCCGAGATTGCCCACCAAAATCACCTTGTTGACGCTGCCGGCCATGCCGCTCTCCTCTCGATCGATCTCACCGACGGAGGGCCTCACACGCCGTCCGTCCCGTTCGCCCTTCATGAACTTCGGCCCGCCGGGCGGCAATCGGGAGGGTGGGCTTGTCCCCACCGATCACAGTCCGAATGTTCTATCTTTGTTCGATTTGGCACGCAAGGATCGCGAGTTTTGCACTCACGCGATCCGCACCAGCATCTTGCCGAAATTCCGTCCCTTCAGGAGCCCGATGAACGCTTCCGGTGCAGCGTCCAGACCCTCGACGATGTCCTCCCTGTGCTTGACCCTGCCCTCTCTCAGCCAGGTTCCGACCTCGCCGAGGAATTCCTCCTCCTGATCGGCGAAATCCCAGACGATGAAGCCGCGCAGGGTCAGGCGCTTGGTGAGGATGTTGCGCATGAGGACCGGGCTGCGGTCCGGCCCGGGCGGCAATTCTGTGAGGCTGTAGCCGGAGACGAGGCCACAGACCGGGATGCGGGCGAAATCGTTGAGGAGCGGAAGCACCGCGTCGAACACCGCGCCGCCGACATTCTCGAAATAGACGTCGATCCCCTCCGGGCAGGCCGCGGCCAGCGCGCCGGGAAGGTCGTCCGTGCGATGATCGACGGCCGCGTCGAAGCCGAGAACGTCGGTGAGGTAAGCGCATTTCTCCGGCCCACCGGCGATGCCGACGGCGCGGGCGCCCTTCAGCTTGGCGATCTGGCCGACGAGAGAGCCCACCGGGCCGGCGGCGGCTGCCACCACCACGGTTTCACCGGCCTTGGGCCGTCCGATGCTGAGAAGACCGGTATAGGCGGTCATGCCAGGCATCCCGAGTACGCCAAGCGACGTACTGACCGGGGCGGCAGCCGGATCGAGCTTGCGCAATCCCTTGCCGTTGGAGACGGCGAAATCCTGCCAGCCGCCGAAGCCGGTGACCACCTCGCCTTCGCGGTAATCCGGATGGTGCGAGGCGACCACGTCGGACACGGTGGCGCCGACCATGGTCTCACCGATGGCGACAGGCTCGGCATAGGACTTGGCCGCGCTCATCCGCCCGCGCATGTAGGGGTCGAGCGAGAGGATGCGGTTGCGTAACAGTATCTCTCCCTCGCCCGGTGTCGGAATGCGGCTCTCCTCGAGGCGGAAATGCGCTTCCGTCGGCTCGCCATGCGGGCGGGAGGCGAGGACGATGCGGCGATTGACGGCGACCATGGTCTGACGCTCCGTTCGAGAGGACGGGACCGCCGAGAGGATGCTCGGCGATTCGAGAAAAATGTGAGTGAGGCATTCCGGCGGCGTCCCGGTGCGTCGAACGGCATGGGCGAGCCCAAGGCACAGGCCGGGCCGAGCGGCGTTGTTTCTCTTGAGCCCCACTCACAATTCAACGATCGGAGTGCCTCGATGATCCCCCCTTTCCTCCTTGTCCTCCTTGTCGCGGCCGCGAGCCTGGCCGGCTCGGCGTCTCAGGCTTCCGCCGACGATTCTCTCGCCGTCTATCGCTGGAAGTCGCGTGTTCTCGTCATCGCCGCGCCGGAGCGCAGTGATCCGCAGATCGAGGTTCAGAGACGCGAAGCAAGAGCGAGGATAGCGGATTTCGCGGAACGCGATCTCGTGATCATCGAAGCGATCGGCGACGCCCCGGAGGCTGTGCGGATACGCAAAGGGTTCGGCATTTCAGCCAGTCAGTTCCGCGTCGTGCTGGTCGGCAAGGACGGGGAGGCGAAGCTGTCGGAAGCGGGGCCGATCCCGACGTCGCGCCTGTTCGCCATCATCGATGCCATGCCGATGCGACGGGACGAGCAGAGCCGACGATAGGGCGTTGCGAAACTGAAACCGAACAGAAAAGGGACCGCCGAGGCGGTCCCTTCCGTCTGTCTATGACCAATTGCCGACTGGCCGGCTCAGTAGCAGCGTTCGATCAGTACGCGACGGGGTCCGTAAGGGGTCCAACGGGTACGCGGGACGGTGTAGCATCCGCCACCATATCCGCCGTACCCACCATAGGCCGCCGGTGCGTAACCGTAGCCATAGGCCGGGTATCCGTAGCCGCCATATCCACCATAAAGGCCGCCGGCAGCCAAGCCAAGACCGACGCCGAGGCCCAGACCACCGAGGCCGTAGCCGTAGCCACGCCCGTAGCCGCGTCCCCAACCGCCACGATAGCCGCCGTAGCCGCCGCGGTATCCACCGAAGCCAGCGCTACGGAAGCCGCCGCGATAGACGCCAAACCCGCCGCCGCGGGCGAATCCGCCGCCGTGGCCACCCCATCCGCCATGACCGCCCCATCCGCCATGGCCACCCCAGCCACCACGGGCCTCGGCCGTCGCGGGTATCATCGCCAGCGCGCCGACCATTGCGGTCGCTGCCAGAACAATGCGTTTCATCTCTTTGTCTCCAAAGACAGGTTGTATGTCCCCAGTTGTTGAAGAACGCGCTGGCCCGACAAACGGTTCATGCAGCATTTTGTCCCGCGCCGGTGGATGCGATCACAGGTGGGTGACCGGTACGGAGGGCAGCGCTTGAAAAAGGCGCTCGTTTCGGGTCAGGACAGCCCGCGCCGCCTTGCCAGCGAAGATTGGCAGGCCGTTTCTCCGCCCGGGACCAAACGATGATGTCAACGCGCCGCGCCCGTCTTCTCGCCGGAGCCACGCTGTTCGTGATCGCGGCCGCGCTGGGGCCGTTGTCGATGGCGGCTCGGGCCGTGCCCGTGGCGATGTCACCCTGCAAGGCGATCCAGTCCGAAGGCGAGACGTTCACGGTCTGCACGGTGGATCTGCGCCGCGAGCGGGTACGTGTGTTCTGGCTCGGTGCCGACGGGCTGCCCTACTCGTCGCTCTCGACCCTCGGCGAGAAGGTCGGGCCGAAGCTCAGCTTCGCCATGAATGGCGGGATGTACGACAAGGGGCAGGCGCCCGTTGGTCTCTATGTGGAGGAAGGGCGCGAGATGAAGGGCGTCTCCACCGCCAACGGACCGGGCAATTTCCACCTCAAACCCAACGGCATCTTCTACGTGAAGGGTGAGCGAGCGGGTGTCGCCGAGACCGCCCGCTACCTCCGCCAGAAGATCAAGCCGGATTTCGCCACGCAATCGGGGCCGATGCTGGTCATCGACGGCAAGATCCACCCGAAGATCTCCACCGACGGGCCGAGCCAGAAGATCCGCAACGGCGTCGGCGTCCGGGATGACGGCCGCACCGCGGTCTTCGCCATATCCGAGCGCCCCGTCACCTTCGGTTCCTTCGCCCGGCTGTTCAAGGACACGCTCGGCTGCGCCAACGCCCTGTTCCTCGACGGTAGCGTCTCGAGCCTCTACGCGCCGGGGATCAACCGCTCGGACATCAGTCGGCCGCTGGGGCCGCTGGTGGGGGCGGTGGCGAAGTAGGAGCGGCCGTCTCAGGCTAGCCGCGCCCGCTTTCCGAAGGCGATCCTGAGTTTCGATTTCGCGATCTCGGCGATCTCGGTCATCGACTCGATCCGCACCATCGGCATCTCCGAGCCGATCGTGCTCGTCGGCTCGAACGTGAAGAGCAGGTGGCGGATCCCGATCTCCAGAGCCGTCACTCCGTCGGATTGAGTGAGATCCTCGCCGAAGATCTCGACAAGCGGCCCGTCCGGGTCGCCCTTCTCGATCTGGATGATGAAGTAACCCGCCGGCTCCTCCTCGTCGTCGGCGCCCGAGACGAGGGAGATGCCGTTCTCCTCATCGTAGCGGACACGCTGCACGGTGATCGTGGTGACGTCGTCTTCCATCATCGTTGCCCGACTTGCATCATCTTTGTCCGAACTGGGTGTCGCGGAACAGCGTCTTGAACTGACGCGGCTGCGAGCGCCAGTATTGCTTCGGCGCCGTGACCTGCGCGCCGAGTTCCGCCGCCGCATGCCAGGGCCAGCGCGGATCGTAGAGCATGGCACGGGCGAGGGAGACGGCGTCGGCCCTGCCCTCGGCGAGGATCGCTTCCGCCTGCGCCGCTTCTGTGATGAGTCCGACCGCAATGGTGGTGAGCCCGGTCTCGGCCTTCACCCGTTCGGCGAAGGGTACCTGATAGCCGGGCGCGAGCGGGATCTCCTGACTGGTCGAGAGCCCGCCGGTGGAGACGTGGATGGCCGCCGATCCCCGTCGCTTGAGCGCGTGCGCCAGCTCCACCGTCTCGTCGAGGGTCCAGCCTCCCTCGACCCAATCGGTGGCCGAGACCCGCATCCAGACGGGCTTGCCGGCCGGCACCACCTCGCGGACGGCTTCGAAACATTCGAGGGGAAAACGCATCCGGTTCTCCAGGCTGCCGCCATAAGCGTCCGTGCGGTGGTTGGAGAGCGGCGAGAGGAACTGGTGCAGGAGGTAGCCGTGAGCGCCGTGCAGCTCGAACCCGTCGATATCGAGATTGAGGGCCCGACGCGCGGTGGCGACGAACCCGTCGCGGATGCGCTTCAGTCCCTCGGCATCAAGGGCATGGGGTGCCACCTCGCCTTCGCTATGGGCGATGGACGAAGGCGCCTCGGTGCGCCAGCCTTCTGGCGCTTCGGGATCGATCTGCGATCCGCCATCCCAGGGCGCCCGGCTCGATGCCTTGCGGCCCGCATGATTGATCTGGATCGCGATAGGGGTCGGCGCGTGAAGACGGACCGCGTCGAGCACCCGGCCGAGCGCGAGTTCCGTCTCGTCCGACCAGAGCCCGAGATCGGTGGGCGAGATCCTGGCCTCCGGAGAGATCGCGGTGGCTTCGAGGATCAGCAGGCCGGCGCCCGACATGGCGAGCTGCCCGAGATGCATCACGTGCCAGTCGCTCGCCTGCCCGGCATGGGCCGAGTACTGGCACATCGGCGCCACGATGATGCGGTTGGGAAGCGTCAGGCCATCGAGGGACAGGGGCTCGAACAGGCGTGCGGTCATGTGCGGGCTCCGATCTTCGGCTGAAAGCCTAGATGGAGCAACCGTGGTCCCCGCGCCAGGGATGGACAGGCCGCATCCGCGTTTCCCGCCCCCTTTCCGGACAGCCGGAGCGGCAGCGGAGGGTGGTCTGGAACCCGGCACAGGGCTCGCCGCGTCGGTGGTTCTCCCTCGGCGGCACCGGAAATATGGCGCTGCGCGTCTTCTTCGGCTGGCCCCCGGATCGGATTTCGCTGGCGCTTACCCCATCCGCGGAAGGGGTGGGGCGCAAGGTAAACTCAACTCCCGATCCCCCTCCCCTTCAGGCTCTCGCCGATCTCGTCCAGTACGGCCGCATCGTCGATGGTGGGCGGGGTGGTCCAGGCCTCGCCGTCGGCGATCTTCTTCATCGTCCCGCGCAGGATCTTCCCCGAGCGGGTCTTGGGCAGGCGCGCCACCGTGAGAGCCAGCTTGAACGCAGCGACCGGGCCGATGCGGTCTCGGATCGAGGCGACGAGTTCGCGCTCGATCTCGGCGGTGTCGCGGGCGACGCCGGATTTCAGTACCACGAAGCCGCAGGGCTGCTCGCCCTTCAAGGCGTCGCGGATGCCGATGACGGCGCATTCGGCGACGTCGGGATGGGCGGCCAGCACCGCTTCCATCCCGCCGGTGGAGAGCCGGTGGCCGGCGACGTTGATGATGTCGTCGGTCCGCCCCAGCACGGTGACGTAGCCGTCCGCATCGACGATGCCGGCATCCGACGTGTCGTACCAGCCGGGATAGGTCGTGAGGTAGCTCTGGCGAAAGCGCTCGTCCGATCCCCACAGGGTCGGCAGGCAGCCGGGCGGCAGCGGTAGCCGCAGGGCGATCGTGCCCATCGTATCCGTCGGCAGCGGCTTGCCGGCCTCGTCGAGTACGGCGAGGTCGTAGCCCGGCATCGGCACGCAGGCGCTGCCGTGCTTGACCGGGAGCATGCCGATACCCACCGGATTGCCGGCAATGGCCCAGCCGGTCTCGGTCTGCCACCAATGGTCGATCACCGGCCGATCCAGCGCGCGCTCGGCCCAGGCCACGGAATCCGGATCGGCCCGCTCTCCGGCGAGGAACAGCGAGCGGAATCCCGAGAGATCGTAGGACGAGACGAGGTCGGCGCGCGGATCGTCCTTCTTGATCGCGCGCAAAGCCGTCGGTGCCGTGAACAGGCAGGCGACGCCATACTCCGCGACGACGCGCCAGAGCGCCCCGGCATCCGGCGTTCCCACCGGTTTGCCCTCGTAGAGGATGGTGGTGCAGCCATGCAGCAGCGGCGCGTAGACGATGTAGGAATGGCCCACCACCCAGCCGATGTCGGAGGCGCAGAAATACACTTCGCCGGGCTTCACGTCGTAGAGGTTGGGCATCGACCAGCTGAGCGCGACGCAGTAGCCGCCGGTATCGCGGATCACGCCCTTCGGCTTTCCGGTCGTGCCCGAGGTGTAGAGGATGTAGAGCGGGTCGGTGGCCGCCACCGGCACGCAATCGGCGCCGATCCCGGCGGCCTTCGCCTGACGCACGGTCTCGGCCCAGTCCCGATCCCGCCCCTCCACCAAGCTCGCCTCGGATTGCGGGCGCTGGAAGATGAGGCAGGCATCCGGCTTGTGCAGCGAGGCGGCGATGGCCGCATCGAGCAGCGGTTTATAGGCCACGACCCGGTTCGGCTCGATGCCGCAGGACGCGGCGAGCACAACCTTCGGCGCGGCATCGGCGATGCGGATCGCGAGTTCGTTGGCGGCGAAACCGCCGAACACGACCGAATGGACCGCGCCGAGCCGCGCGCAGGCGAGCATGCCAAACAGGGCCTCCGGAATCATCGGCATGTAGATGACGACCCGGTCTCCCTTGCCGATGCCGAGCAGCGCGAGGATTCCGGCCAGGGTCGCCACCTCGTCGCGGAGATCCGCATAGGTGATCGTGCGCTTGGTGCCGGTCACCGGGGAATCGTACAGGATCGCGGCCTGGCCGCCCCGTCCGTTCGCCACGTGTCTGTCGACGGCATTGTGGCAGGCGTTCAGCGTCGCATTCGGGAACCAGCGGCCATAGGCGCCGGCCGTTGGATCGAAGGCACGGGACGGCGCCGTCTCCCAGTCGAGCGCTTTGGCGACCTTCAGCCAGAAGCTCTCGGGATCGGCGAGGGAAGCCGCGTGGACCGGGCCATAGGGTTTCGGCAGAGGAGCCGGGTCGGGATGCGTCGAGGCAGCTTGCATAGCGTTTTGTCCCCGGGCGGCCGGTCGAGAGATGCCGGCTTCTCCTGGGAGTGTAGCTCATGACGCGCGCTTCGCGACACAAACGAAAACCGCCGCGCTGGACGGCGCGGCGGCGTGTTGAACGTGCTTGAAATGGAATTGGTGGGAACGGGCGTTAATGCACCGAGTCCGTTTCGGCGCGAAGCCGATTGATCTCGTCCTTCAGATGAAGTTTGCGTCGCTTCAATTCAGCGATCCGTAGATCGTTCTCCGAGGGGCTCTGAATCGCAGAGTGGATTTCCCGCTCGAGGGCTTCGTGCTTGAGGGCGAGCTGGCTCAGATGCGTCTGCAGCGACATGAGTCGTTCTCCTGTCATCGTTCCGACTCAGACAGATTGGCACAGGATGAGCCGGCTGTCGAAACCCTATTCACCGGATTCGCAACATTGGTTAAGTCGGCGTGGCCGGGCTTCCTCCCGTGGAACGCGCTTCTCCCGATGGAGCCGCCCACGGTCGGCGGCCCAGGTTTCTTCGAGGGGAAACTCGGCCGGCGCCTTGCCGCAGGGCCCTGTGTGCCGCATGGTTTCGCGGAAGGCGTGTCGGGGCTGCAGGTGCGATGGCGGGTGAGTTCGAGGACAACGCGACGGCGGAGTTCGTCGAGGAACTGGCGCGGCTCCGGCAGGAGCACCGGGACCTCGACGGAGCCATCGATGCACTGGAACTGAGCGTTGCCGGCGATCAGTTGCAGGTGCAGCGCCTCAAGAAGCGCAAACTCGGCCTGCGAGACCGGATTTCCTACCTGGAAGATCAGATCACGCCCGACATCATTGCCTGAGTGCCAGCTTGCGGGCCGGCGGCCGCACGCGTATGCGGCGAGATCGGGTCGCCGGATGCTTCCCGGGATCGCGCCGCCGTGACCCTTCGGCCGTGATCGTCTCGGGAAGGAAGTGACGACGATGGCGGGAGCGCCCCCGGTCGCGATCATCATGGGAAGCCAGTCCGACTGGGCGACCATGCACCACGCCGCCGATACCCTCGATGCGCTCCGCGTGCCTCACGAGGCGTTCATCGTCTCCGCTCATCGCACGCCGGATCGTCTGGTCGCCTTCGCCAAGGGCGCGAAGCAGGCCGGGTACAAGGTCGTCATCGCCGGCGCCGGCGGGGCCGCGCATCTTCCGGGCATGACCGCCGCCATGACGTCGCTGCCGGTCTTCGGCGTCCCTGTGGAATCGAAGGCCCTGTCCGGCCAGGACAGCCTACTTTCCATTGTCCAGATGCCGGCCGGCATCCCCGTCGGCACCCTCGCCATCGGCCGCGCCGGCGCCGTCAATGCGGCTCTCCTGGCCGCTGCCGTCCTCGCCCTCACCGACACTGCCCTCGCCGAGCGCCTCGATGCGTGGCGTGCGGCGCAGACCGCATCCGTGGCCGAAAGGCCGGAGACACAGCTTCCGTGACCGACATCTCCCTCGCGCCCGGCTCCATCCTCGGCATCATCGGTGGCGGCCAGCTCGGCCGCATGATCGCGCTGGCGGCCGCCAATTACGGCCTCAAGGTCCATGTTTACGCCCCCGACGCCGAGAGCCCGGCCTTCGACGTGGCGGCCGAGACGACCTGCGCCGCCTATGACGATGCCGATGCGCTGGCCCGCTTCGCGCGGAGCGTCGACGTCGTGACCTACGAATTCGAGAACATTCCGCGTCAGACCGCCGATCTGCTGGCGCGCCACGCACCCCTGCGCCCGAGCGCCGACGCCCTCTCGACGACACAGGACCGGCTGTCCGAGAAGACCTTCATCAACGGCCTCGGCATTCCCACCGCACCGTTCCGGCAGATCGATACGCCGGACGACCTCGCCCGCGCCCTGGAGGCGATCGGCCTGCCGGCGGTGTTGAAGACCCGTCGCTTCGGCTATGACGGCAAGGGCCAGCGCATCATCCGGACCGCCGAGGAAGGCGACCGCAACGCGATCTTCGCCGAGTTCGGCGGCGCGCCGCTCATCCTCGAAGGGTTCGTGCCGTTCGAGCGCGAGGTTTCGGTGGTGGCAGCCCGTTCCGCCGATGGGAGCTTCGCCGCGTTCGATCTCTGCGAGAATAAGCACCGCGACCATATCCTGGCGCTCACCCGCGTACCGGCACCGAACCTGTCCGACGAGACCGCCCGCACCGCCGTGGGAATCGCCAGGCGGATCGCCGATGCGCTGGACTATGTCGGGATCCTCGCCGTCGAGATGTTCCTCGTGCGCGACGAGACCGGCGAACACCTGATCGTCAACGAGATCGCTCCGCGGGTGCACAATTCCGGGCACTGGACCATCGAGGGGGCAGTGACGTCGCAATTCGCTCAGCACGTGCGCGCCGTCTGCGCATGGCCGCTGGGCGATGCCTCGCGCGTCGCCAGCGCCTCGGTGGAGATGCAGAACCTCATCGGCGACGACGTGGGGGAATGGCAGGCGCTCCTCGCCGAGCCGGGCGCCCATCTGCATCTCTACGGCAAGGGCGAGTCCCGGCCGGGCCGCAAGATGGGCCATGTCACGCGGGTGATTCCGGCGGTGTGAGGACGAATTAGCCCCGCCGAAGGGCTTGGACATCCTTCGCCGACATGCCGAACCGCTGCCTGAAAGCCTTGTTGAAGCTGGGGGTGTCGGTGAAGCCGCACGCGTGCATCATGACGTTGATGGTCGTGCTGTCGTTGGAGGCCGATGTCAGCCAGCGATAGAGGCGGTCCAGGCGGGCATCGCGGATCGCCCTCGACGCTGACGGGACTGCCTTCGGTCAGAAGCGAGTTCATGTGCGCTGAAAGGAAGGCCGGTCGGCTGGCCGAAAACGCCTCGTGGGGAATGGACCGGCCGATGATGCCGAGACTCTTCAACGCGGTGTTTCGCAAGAATTCGAAGGCGCGTACGGGCTCGACGTGCTTCGTCGTTTCGACAGCCGTCAGCACCTTCGAGGGGGTGGAAACACACAACTCTAGACGGTTTTCGCTCGGAACTCACCGCCAGCGACCGGACTCACGTGCGAACCCGTGCATCTCGTCGCGCTTACGCTGAGTGCGCGATCCCTTGATCATCATCCGATCGCGCAACTGCCGATGGAGGGGTTGGTTTCCGTGCGATGTGCTGGGTTCGACTGCTCAAGCGGTGCCGGACATATGGTTTGGTCGAGATGTGCGATGACGGTGAGTGTGCCGCGCCGGTACCCCGAACCAAGATTTTGGGACGCAGAGACAACTCTCGCACATTGACCCTCGCCGATCGATGCCGGTATTGCGGGTGGCGTAACGCGCTCGTTGTTCTGTTGCCGGCATCATAAAGCAAGTCATTTTCTGTAAAGCTCGTTCCACTTCTCATGAGGTGGCCGGAGAATCGGCTGGAGTTTGATAATTAAACAGCACTTTGCCTTACGTTACTGCAGTCGTTTGGTCTGCAATTCGTGAGACATGAAGAAACACTAGACGAGCATAGTGACCGTGCTGCCGTCAAAATCGGTGATGATGCGAGTTTCAACTTCAGATAGAAGTGCAAGCCAGTGACATTCGATGCTTTAGATCAGGCTTACGAAGATATATATGTCGATACGTCGTTATTAGCCGATTTTTTTATGTCTGATAATTGGTCGAGATCGAGATATGTCCGGTGGGTTCGGTAATGGATGCCCGATGGGGCGATCCGTAATGACGTAAGCTGACCGCCGTAATAGGTCATGGATCTGATCGGCCGGGTAGAAAATTCGGGTCGCTCATGTTATTAACGGGTCCATCATCTTGGTGCCATTATATCCGACCCTGACGATGACTGGGACGCTAGCGGGATCGGAGTCGTTGGTAGGTACATATTGGTATGGAATTTGTCTCCACCTCATTTTATCTTGTGTGAATCTACGGCTCTCTGATCGGATACACTTTGATTTACAGACATTTAACGGAACAATTGTATATTCTTTTCGTGGCCGCTGGAAGCTGAATTTCAGGGCTCATTACAGATGAGCGCGCCAATAAATACAATCAATGTGAAAGGCCTCGTCGTGGAACGGACAATTGTCGCATTCGCTAAGCCCATCGCGCTCGGGTTTATTTGCTTCGTATCGATATTGTACATATCGAAGAATGTTGGAGCTGCATTCGTCATCAGCCTTGTCCCGTTGCTGTTGGGCTGGCTCGGAATCATGGAAACGTTCGCCTATGCGATTGCGGCGATGGTGTTCCTGGCGGCGGTTGCGTGGGCAGCGACGCCCGTATCCGTCAAGGGTATTCTGGCCGAACATTCGGAACGTGCACTCACCGATATCCAGCAGGAAATTAAGTCGCGATAGGGCTTGCCGGTTGTATCGGACGGATAAACGCAGACCGGTCCGGGTCGAACAGGGCAAGAGCCGCGAGGGTCTCTTCGCCATGCTCGGCCCTGTTCCGTCGACCCGGCCCAACTCGCCGATCCGCTCACGACCACCGTGCACGTGGCGAAGCCCCGTCGGCTTCCTCCTCGTTGGGAGGTGCAGTGCAGGTCTTAGGCCCGAGTCCGACATTCGCTTCGGCAGGGCCATCCGAAAGTCTTCGCCTCATCTGCGGTTCGAGGCCGGGCGGGCGAAAATATGCATCACGAATTTACGATCCGGGCACCGGACGTCTATCCGACGTTGCCGATCGAGGCATTGCGGGCCAGTCCTCGCGACCATGGGCAAGGGCGTCGAAACTGCGTCTTGCCGGACACACCCTGTCCTCGCCGTGACCCGCCGGACGGCGTTCGCGGCGCTGCGCGGAATCGGGCCATACCTTCGCCACATCGCGCCGCTTCAGCGGGTGAGCCGGCGAGTTTTAAGCGCGTCTTCACCGCGATGCGAGACTGTGCCGGTATTCGTCGTCTCCCCTGCATCCGAAGCGTTTCGAGGCGCGAGGTTGGACGGGATGACCGATGGCAGCGGACGGGAGCGTGCCTTGGGGGGCATGGCGATCCCGAGGGGAGAGGGGCAATGACGTTTGTGATGCCGCGCGCGAAGGCGGGTCTGGTCGGGGCGGTGGCAATCGCGGCTGCGCTGGCCGGATGTGAGACCTATAGTGGCGGCGGCGCTGCGACGCGCCAGTTCGCCGTGGTCGAGACCGACGCCACCGGCGCCACCAACGTCAATATCGCCTCCCTCAGCGAGGTGATCCAGCGCAACCCGAACGATGCCGGCGCCTACGTCACCCGCGGTGCGGCCTATGCCCGCTCGGGTCAGTTCAACGACGCCATCGGGGACTTCTCGAAGGCCGTGCAGATCGATCCGAATTCGGCCTCAGCCTACAACAATCGTGCGTTAGCCTACCGCCAGACCGGCCGCAACGATGCGGCCCTCGCCGATTTCTCGAAGGCCATCTCGGCCGATCCGAGCTACGGCCCCGCCTATATCGGCCGCGCCAACGTTCTGCGCGCGCAGGGCGATCTCGACGGCGCGACGTCGGACCTCAACCAGGCGATCCGACTGACGCCGGAATCGGCCGAGGCCTATCATGCGCGCGGCCTCGTGCGTCAGCGCCAGGGCCAGAACACCCAGGCCATCGGCGATTTCGACGCCGCCATCGACCGCAACCCCTTCGTCGCGGCACCCTACGCCGCCCGCGGTCAGAGCCTCATCGCCACGAAGCAGTTCGACAAGGCGATCGAAGATTACAACGCTGCCCTCAACGTCAACAACAAGGACGCCAGCTCCTGGGCCTATCGCGGCCTCGCCTACGAAAAGTCGAACCGCAAGAAAGAGGCGATGGAGAGCTATCAGCGCGCAGCCCAACTCGATCCGGGCAACGCAGTGGCCAAGCAGGGGCTCGGACGCGTCCAGGGCGGCGTCGGCTCGCTGTTTAACTGAACGTCCGGACGATGC
The DNA here is from genome assembly GCF_042679825.1 of Methylobacterium marchantiae. Lineage (NCBI taxonomy): Bacteria > Pseudomonadati > Pseudomonadota > Alphaproteobacteria > Hyphomicrobiales > Methylobacteriaceae > Methylobacterium > Methylobacterium marchantiae. Next base: position 109,312 of record NZ_JBHTND010000013.1, read on the forward strand.
GCCGGACCAGCGCGCTCGCCGTCGTTGCGTCGACGGTCCTCGCGCCGTGGTCGAGCGCCGGCGTTCTCGCGCAGACGGATACCGGCCGCCAGGCCTCGTCCGATCTCGCGACGCTCGAGCGATTCATCGCGTCGAACAGGGGCGATGGCGGGGGCACGGCCTGTGTATAGGCCGCGTCTCCAAACCCTGCCTCGACGCGCCCCATGGTGTCTCCACCATGGGGATGGACAGCTACTTCGGCCGTGAGACTGCGGCCTGGGACACCCTTCTCGACCGAACCTACAAGGATGTGGGCGCGGCGATGAGCGAGAATAGTCGCCTCTATCTCCGTGCGCACAACGCGCTTGGGTCGCGTTCCGTGACAAGACCTGCGACGTGACAAGGCCTGCGAATGGCCTGAGCTGGTCTATTCGGGCGGCTCGATCGTCGGGCCGCTCGGCGGCGAATGCATGCAGACCCAGACGGCCCGGCAGGTTCTCGATCTCGGTCAGATCAAGGCTGCGCTGAGCGAGGGCGGGCAAAAAGTGACCAGTGCGGCGGCTCCCGCCGTCAGCGCGCCGGAAAGATCCGCCGATACTGTATGAAACCCGATCGGTCGGCGAGCGTGTCGTAGAGCGCGCGGGCGGGCGCATTGTCCTCCATCGTCAGCCAATAGACCCGGTCGGCGCTGGCGAGATGGGCTTCCGTCGTCACCGCTTCGATGAGGGCTCGGGCCACGCCCCTGCCCCGCGCCGACGGTGTGGTGAACAGATCCTGCAGGTAGCAGTAGGGTCCGCGTGTCCAGGCGGAGGCGTGGAAGACGTAGTGGACGAGGCCGACGATCTCGCTATCCGCTTCCGCCACCAGGGCGTGGAGCGGCACCAGCGGGTCATGGAGGCGCGACCATGTCAGGTCGCGCATCGCCGGGCCGAGGGAAGCCCGGTAGAAGTCGAGATAATCCGACCACAATCTCTCCCAGGCCTCCCGCTCGTCTGGCCGTACCGGGCGGATGATCGGACCCGACATGCCTTCAGGCCTCGAACCGCTCGGGCCGGCGGTGCTCCCCGATGATGCGTCGGACCGTGCCAGTGGAGGAGCGATAGACCACCGTCTCGGTCACGATCATGCCGGGCTTGAACCGCACGCCCTGCAGGAGCGCGCCATCGGTGACGCCGGTCGCGGCCACGATCACGTCGCCGCGTGCCATGTCGGCAAGCTCGTATTTCCGGTTCGGATCGGTGATGCCCATGCGGGCGGCGCGCTCGCGCTTGTCGTGGCTGTCGAGGATCAACCGGCCCTGCATATGGCCGCCGATGCAACGCAGTGCGCCGGCCGCGATCACGCCCTCGGGGGCCGCGCCGATGCCGAGATAGATGTCGGCGCCGGTCTCGTTGGGGCTCGTCGTGTGGATGATGCCGGCGATGTCGCCGTCCGAGATCAAGCGGATTCCCGCACCGGTCTCGCGTACGGCCGCCACGAGTGCCATGTGGCGCGGCCGGTCGAGGATGATCGCCGTGATCTCGGCCGGATCGCAGCCCTTGTGGCGGGCGAGCGCAGCGATGTTGTCAGCGGGGCTGGCATCGAGGTCGACGAGGCCCTGCGGGTAGCCGGGACCGATGGCGATCTTCTGCATGTAGACGTCGGGCGCGGCGAGGAGCGAGCCGTGCTCGGCCAGGGCCATCACGGCGATGGCACCCGGCATGTCCTTGGCGCAGAGGGTCGTACCTTCCAGGGGATCGACGGCGATGTCCACCTGCGGGCCGGCCCCGGTTCCGAGTTGCTCGCCGATGAACAGCATCGGCGCTTCGTCGCGCTCACCCTCGCCGATGACGACGGTCCCGTTGATGGGCAGGAGGTTGAGTTCGCGTCGCATGGCGTCGACGGCGGCCTGGTCTGCCTCCTTCTCCCGCCCCTGCCCGCGCAGGCGAGCGGCGGCGATGGCGGCGCGTTCGGTCACGCGCGCTAGTTCGAGGCTCATGGTGCGGGACACCAGACTTCCCACCATCCCGACAAAGTCGTCCGCCATCTTGGTCCCGTCCCTCACTGGTATCTGGGCCGCGATGGGCGGCCTTCTTATTCGCGTTCGATCCTGATCAATTGCGGCGCTTCGGCCAGGAGTCCATCCGCCGCGATGGCGTCGAGCGCCGCACGGATGGTGCCCTCGGTGGCGGCGTAGGTGATCAGCACCAGGGGGACCGGCTGGCCGGAGCGGCCATGCGGGTCCTTCGTGGCGGCGCTTTCCGAGCGGCGCTGCAGGATGCTCTCGATGGAGATGTCACGCTCGGCCATCCGCGTCGCGACGCCGGCCGCGACGCCGGGCCGGTCATGCACGGTGAGGCGGATGTAGTAGCCGCCCTCGTGCCGCTGCATCGCCACCCGCTCGGACGGAGCGAGGCTCGCGGCGGGGCGCCCGAAGGTCGGGCGCGCGACACCGGCCGCGATGTCGGCAATGTCGGCGACCACCGCCGAGGCCGTCGCCTCGCCGCCGGCTCCAGGACCGATCAGGGTGAGTTCGCCCACCGCATCGGCGTCGATGGTCACGGCGTTGGTGACCCCCATCACCTGGGCGATGGCGGAGGATTTCGGCACCATGGTCGGGTGCACGCGCTGCTCGATCCCGCCCTCGGCCACCTGGGCGACGCCCAGGAGCTTGATCCGGTAGCCGAGTTCTTCGGCCATGGTCAGATCCAGGGGCTGGATCGCCGAGATGCCCTCGACCGAGACGCCTTCGGCGTCGATCTCCACCCCGAAGGCGAGGCTGACGAGGATGGCGAGCTTGTGCGCGGTGTCGAAGCCCTCGACGTCGAAGGTCGGGTCGGCCTCGGCATAGCCCAAAGCCTGCGCGTCCTTGAGGCAGGCCTCGAAGGTCAGGCCCTCGCGCTCCATCCGGGTGAGGATGTAGTTGCAGGTGCCGTTCATGATTCCGTAGACGCGCGACACGGCATTGCCTGTCAGGCCCTCGCGCAGGACCTTGATGACCGGAATGCCTCCGGCGACCGAGGCCTCGTAGGCGAGCGTCACGCCCTTGGCTTCGGCGGCCTTCGACAGGGCGGCGCCGTGATGAGCGAGAAGCGCCTTGTTGGCGGTGACGACATGCTTGCCCGCCGCAATGGCGGCTTCCACCGTCGCCTTGGCCGGCCCTTCCGAGCCGCCGATGAGCTCCACGACGCAATCGACCTCGACCGACGAGGCCAGCGCCACGGGATCGTCGAACCAGGTCACGCTGGTGAGATCGAGGCCGCGGTCGCGGGTCTTGTCGCGCGAGCACACGGCGGTGACGCGCACCTCACGGCCCGTGGCGGCGGCAATTGCCTCAGCACGGCGAGCCACCATCCGGACGACGGAAGCGCCGACGGTGCCGAGACCGGCGACGCCGAGGCGGAGGCTCTGTGACATGGACGTGATCCGTATCTGACTGCGCTCGGCCGCGCGCGGTTCGCGCGTCGATCGAGCGTACGCTCGACGCCGCTCCCTCGAACGGCGCGTTCTTCTGCAACGAATCCCGGGAACGCGCAAGAAAACCGCGACGAAGCGCGGCTTTATCGAACCACCACGGGAGCCGGCCTGAGAGCGCTGACAAGCCCGGCAACGACCAGGTTGAGCGCCAGCGCCACGATACCGGTGTTCAGGTCGTGAAAGGCGGTGGGCAGGAATGGAACCAGCGTACCGATGGTGGCCCCACTCAAGGTCATGACCGTGACGGCGGCGACGCCGGTCACGAGGCCGGCGATGGCGCCATCTCGCGTCAGCGGGTTGTTCAGCAGGAGACTCGTGACCAGCGACGGGAAGAGCTGCGTCACGAAGCTGTAGCCCAGCAGCAGGAGCTGAACGATTGTCTCGCCGCCTTGCAGGGTGAAGCCGACGCAGACGAGGGCCAGGATCGGCACGACGAACTTCGCGAGCCGTGCGGTGGCGGCATTCGTCGTGCCTGGGCGCATGGGTCGGTAGAGATTGTTCGCAATGAGTGTTGCCCCCGACATCAGGATCATCGATCCCGGCACCAAAGCGGTGAGCACGCCAGTGGCGCCGATGATGCCGACGAACCAGGGCGGGAAGCTCTGGATCGCGAGGCGGAACAGCGAGAGGTCGACCTCCGGGCCCTTCAATCCCGGCACCTGCAGGATGGCGGCGAAGCCGACCAGGAAGACGAACAGGTTGATGAGCTGGTAGATCGGCAGGATCACGGCATTGCGCCGGAATGCTCCCGCGTCCTTCGCGGTGTAGAGGGAGGCGAAGGTGTGCGGCCACATATAGGCGCCGAGGGCCGTGAGCAGGGTTGTGGAGGCGAACCAGACCGGGCTCTGACCCTTATCGGGCAGGGCGAGGAAACCGGGCTTGGCCGCCTCGATCGCTTCGAACATCGCCGTGAAGCCGCCGTAATAGTGCAGCGGCAGGTAGATTCCCAGGAACAGGACCACGACGAGGATCATCGTGTCCTTGATGACCGCGGTCCAGGCCGATCCGCGCACCCCCGACACCATCACGTAGGCGGTCACGGTGGCGGCACCGATCCAGATCGCTGCCCATGGCGGTACGACGCCGTAGGACGCCGTGGCGACGATGATGCCGAGGCCCTTCAGCTGCAGCACCATGTAGGGAACAAGGGCCACGATGCCCACGAGGGCGACGAGGATTCCCAGGAGCGGGCTATCGTATTTTGCGGCGAAGAAATCCGGCTGCGAGAACAGCCTGCGTTCCTTGGCATAGGTCCAGATCGGCGGAAGCAGCCAATAGGACGTGACGTAGGCGAGGGTGATGTAGCAGAGGATGTAATAGGCGGGGCCGCCCTTGCCGTAGGCCCAGCCGCTGCCGCCGAGGAAGGTGAAGGTGGTATAGATCTCGCCCGCCATCAGCAGGAAGACGAGCATGGTGCCGAAGCCGCGGCCGCCCACCGTCCATTGCTCCAGGCTCATCTCCTCGCCTGAGCGAGCCCGTACGCCGACCGCCAGCGCGACGACGACGGAAGCGGCGATGATGGGAAGGGCCGCGTTCATCGGCCCCCTCCCTCGGTCCGGTTGGACGGATCGCACAGGTAGATCACGCCCATCACCACCGATGTCATCAGCACCCAGAAGACCAGCCAGGCGAGCAGCAAGGGCATGCCGAAGACGAAGGACGTCACCCTATTGAAGACGAAAGGTCCGATCAGCATGCCAAGGAAGGGCAGGACGGCCAGCCATCTCACGTAGACCATGCGCGGGTATCTCCTCCCGTTGGTCCTGCCAGGAAGCGCGACGGGAAGACGATACGCAACCCGTCATCGGCAAACATTCCGGTGAGGATATGCCTCACGAACCCCGCGGCGAATCCATCGTTTCCGTCTTGAACCGGAAGACGATACGGATCAGCCCATACAGCACGCCGGCATTGAGGATGTGCCAGAGGAAATGGGTGCCGACGGGTAGGCTCGGGCAAAGCCTTGCATCCAAGGTCCGGAAGGTCAGAGACAGGCCAAAGAGCGCGGCCACGATCAGCAGCGACAGGCCGGCGCGCCGGCGTGCCGGACCCGACGCGCAGCTCTGCGGCATCAATAATCCGACCGCGACGCCGACCAGGGCCAGGATGGCCGGCACGTAGGCGATCGAGCCATTGCTGAGCCTTTCGATCGAGCGGCCGGTCAGCACGTCGAGGGCAGGCTCCAGCCCGGCCGCGAAGATGGCGAAGGCCATCGTCGCCAGGATCGCGGGCAGCGGGGAAAGCCCGAGAAGGCGCCGCATGGCGAGGAGAAAATAGGCGTAGATGAAGAGCGCGATCGGAATGACGTCGGCCAGCATCGACCACCACACCGCGAAGGTGTGAAACAGGAACGAGCCGATGCCGACGATGGCGACGAGCGCTGCGAGCGCCGCTGCGGCCGGGTCACGCCGGAAGCCGACGAGGCGGAAGGCCAGGAACGCGGCGATGAGGAAGGCGCCGTTCGAGACCGCGTTGAGCGGTTCGGCCCAGAAGCCCGCGTCGCCGCGCTCGCAATAGGCCCGGATCGGTGCGAACCAGTCGTCGGACATCTCTGCTCTCCCGTCGCCCGAAAGGTCACGCCTTGTCAGTCCGGCGCGAAGGGCCGATGACGGGCCGCCACCTCCGACCGGATCTCGAAGCCCATGCGGATCGCTACCTGGAACGTCAATTCGATCAAGCAGCGGGTCGGACATCTCCTCGGCTTCCTCGACGAAGCCAAGCCGGACGTGGTCTGTCTGCAGGAATTGAAGTGCCAGGACGAGGGCTTTCCCCGCGCCGAGATCGAGGCGGCGGGCTATGCGGTCGAAACTCTGGGGCAGAAAGCCTATAACGGCGTCGCGCTGCTGGTCCGTGCGCCGCTCGCGATGAGCGAAATCCGCCGCGGGCTGCCCGGCGACGACAGCGACGAGCAGTCCCGCTACATCGAGGCGCTGATCTCCGGCGAAGACGCAGCGCCGGTGCGGGTCGCCTCGATGTATCTGCCCAACGGCAATCCGGCGCCGGGGCCGAAATACACCTACAAGCTCGGCTTCATGGACCGGCTCATCGCCCATGCGCATGCGCTCATGCTCGACGAGCAGGCTCTGGTGCTGGCGGGCGACTACAACGTGATCCCCGAACCGGAGGACGCCGCCGACCCGGCCGCCTGGGTGAGCGACGCGCTGTTCCTGCCCGAGACCCGCACGGCCTTCCGCACGCTTCTTGCCGAGGGCTTCACCGAGGCTCTGCGGGCCTGCGACCCGAAGGCCGGTCTTTACACGTTCTGGGACTATCAGGCCGGCTGCTGGCAGCGGAACCAGGGCATCCGCATCGATCATCTGCTCCTCTCCCCCCAGGCCGCCGACCGCCTCGTCTCGGCCTCGGTGCAGAAGCACCTGCGCGGCCTCGATAAGCCCTCCGACCACGTGCCGGTGACGATCGAACTGACCTCGCGCTGAGCCGGCTTGCAGGGGATGAATTCCTTGGGCGGCAGCGTGCAGGCGAACCAACCGTCCGTCGCGGGAGCCGGCGGCAGATGATCCTTCGTCACCGGACGGTCATGCGGATGCCGTAACGGCCCTGGCGTCGATCACGCCAACCAGCGACGCGAGAGTTCGCATGACGCGCGCAGCCCGGGCCATCCGCCGCGAGACGAGCCTCGGGCTCAACCAAGCGGTTCATCGCAACCGGGCGCTGTCGAGAGCGGGCCTGTCGGAGCGCCTGTTCACGGCAGCCTTCAGCGGGTTGGTCTATCCGCAGATCTGGGAAGACCCCGTGGTCGATATGGCGGCGCTGCGCCTGCAGCCCGACGACCACGTCGTCACCATCGCCTCGGGCGGCTGCAACGCGCTCTCCTACCTGACCGCCGATCCGGGCCGGATCAGCGCCGTCGATCTCAACGGAGCGCATGTGGCGCTGGGACGGCTCAAGCTCGCCGCCCTCGAACACCTTCCCGACCATGCCGGATTCTTCGGGTTCTTCGGCCGCCCGGATCGAGCGGAGAACGTCGCCGCCTACGACGAGACCATCCGGCCGCATCTCGACCCGGCGTCCCGTGCCTATTGGGAGGCGCGGCGGCTCGACGGAAGGCGGCGCATCTCGGCGTTCGGGAACGGCTTCTATCGCTACGGTCTGCTCGGCCGCTTCATCGGTGCCGGACACTGGCTCGCCCGCCGCTACGGCTGTGACCTCGGCGCAGTGCTGAAGGCGCGCGACATGGAGGAACAGCGGGCGATCTTCGAGACAGATATGGCGCCGCTCTTCGAGAAGGCCTTCATCCGTTGGCTGATCCGGCAACCGGCCTCGCTCTACGGCCTCGGCATCCCGCCCGCGCAATACGTGGCCCTCGCCGGCGACGAGGCCGGAGGCATGGCGGCCATCCTGCGTCACCGCCTGGAGAGGCTGGCCTGCGGTTTCCCGATCCGCTCCAACTACTTTGCCTGGCAGGCCTTCGGCCGCGCTTACGATACCGCCCCCGACGCGTCGCTGCCGTCATATCTCCAGGCCGGCCATTACGAGGCGCTGCGCCAGCGTGCCGGACGCCTCAGCTTCCGCCAGCAATCCATGACCGAGTTCCTGCGTGCTAGCTCGGCCGCGAGCGTCGACGCCGTCATCCTCCTCGACGCGCAGGATTGGATGACGGATGCCGACCTCACCGATCTGTGGACCCAGATCACCCGCACCGCGCGTCCCGGCGCCCGGGTTATCTTCCGGACGGCGGCGGATGAACGCCGCCTTCCGGGTCGTGTACCGGATTCCATCCTCGGTGCCTGGGACTATGCCGAGGAGGAGAGCCGCCGGCTCGGCGAGCAGGACCGCTCGTCGATCTACGGTGCGTTCCACCTCTACAGGCTGGCCTCTTCATGAGCGAAGCGGCGCGCCTGATGGACCGGATGTACCGGCGCCAGCGCTACATCTACGATGCCAGCCGGAAGTTCTACCTCCTCGGTCGAGACAGGATGATCGCGGAGCTGGCCCCTCCGACCGGCGGCAGCGTGCTGGAAATCGGATGTGGGACCGGGCGCAATCTGCTGCGAATCGCCCACACTTATCCAACCGTCCGCTGCTTCGGCCTCGATGTCTCGGGTGAAATGCTCCATACGGCTGGCCGCGCCGTCGCACGGGCCGGTCTCGGTCATCGCATCCGTTTCGCCAGGGGTGACGCCACGGCCTTCGACCCCGCCGCCATGTTCGGCGAGGCTGAGTTCGATAGGATCGTGATCTCCTACGCTCTTTCGATGATCCCGCCCTGGCGCGCGGTCCTCGCCGAAGCGGCCGGGCATTTGGCGCCGGCCGGTGCCCTGCACGTGGTCGATTTCGGAGATCAAAACCGCCTGCCCGGGCCCGCGCGATGGGCTCTCAACCATTGGCTCGCGGCCTTCGACGTGACCCCGCGACACGATCTGCCCCAGATGCTCCCTGAGCTGGCGCGGCAGGAAGGGCGACACGTCCGGGTGCGGCAGCTTTTTGGCGGCTATGCCGTCCACGGGGTGATCGAACGGGATCGTCGCACTATCTGAAATGGGGTGTGGCCTTGGCCATCGCGCCTGGCCATCCCCTCCCAACACGACAGGTTTTTTCTCCGCATGATTCTCTATGGCACCAGCTATTCGCCCTTCGTCCGCAAGATCCTCGTCACCCTCGCCGAGAAGGACGTGGCCTTCGAGCACAAGCCGGTCTTCTTCCACGCGCCGGACGAGGCGTTCCAGGCCTGCAGCCCGCTCGGCAAGATCCCGGCGATCGAGGAGGATGGCTTTCGTCTGGCCGATTCATCGGCGATCTCTGCCTATATCGAAGCCAAGCACCCGACTCCCGCCCTGTGGCCCGCGGCGGCGAAGGACCGCGCCCGCGCCGTCTGGTTCGACAAGTTCGGAGATACCGAGCTGTTTCCTGTACTGATCAAGCCGTTCGTCGAGCGCGTCGTGAAACCCGTCATGATGGGCAAGACCGGCGACGAGGCCGTGGTTGCCAAGGCGCTGACGGAGGAGTTGCCGAAGCTCTACGATTATCTTGAGAGCCAGATCGACGGCCCCTATCTCGTCGGCAATGCTTTCAGCATCGCCGATATCGCGATCGTGACGGGTTTCCACAACCTTCGGGTCGCGAAGGAGAAGGTCGATGCAGCGCGCTGGCCGAAGCTCGCTGCTTATGTCGACGCTACGCTGGAGCGTCCGTCTTTCGTGAAGGCGGTGGCAGCGAAGACGAACTAGGCTGTCGAGGGGCGAAACCCGCTTTACGACACGCTCGCCGGGCCCGCGGCCCGGCTATTTGTCTAGCGCTTTCGTCTAGCCGATCCCGTCACCTGGGCCTGCGCTTGAAGAGCCTGGGCCTGGGCTGCGGCCTTCTCCTCTTCGCTGGCCGTCGCCCAGGCCTTATCGGAGAGCGCGACGATCCAGTCGTCTTTACGCCCCTGAGCCGATTCCCGAGCCAGCGACAGCCACATCAAGCCGCGAGCACGTTGTACCGGAACACCCTGCCCGGTGATCAGCAGGTCACCCAGCAGTGCCTGGGCCGGAGCGTGACCCTTCTCGGCCGCGAGATTGAACCAGCGTGCCGCTTGACGCGGATCCGCATCCACGCCCGTCCCCTCAAGATAGAGACGAGCGAGATTGTACTGCGCGTTCGGGTCACCGAAATACGACGCCGCATAGTTGAACATGTCGTAGGCCCGCTCCGGGTTCGCGCGCACATAGGTGCCCTTGATCCCGTCGAGGAAGTACGTGCCGAGGGCGGTGAAGGCGCTGGCGACAACCCCCGAATTCTGGGTGTCCGGTCCGTCATCGGTATTGTCGTCGGCGATGCGAGAGAAGAACTCGAACGCCTTCAGATCGTCATGGGGTACGCCGTCGCCCTCGGCATACATCCGGCCGAGCTTCCACAAAGCGAGGGCATGGCCCTGGCCGGCGGCGTATTCGAGGGCGCGGGCGGCCCCTTCCTTGTCGCCGGCATTGTAGTCGCGAACGCCGGAGCGCAGGGCTTCGCGGGCCGTGCGATAGCTGCCCGCCGCGGGCACGGGCGTGCGCGCAGCGGGATCGAGCGCGAGCGCCGAGGTCGCACCGACGAGGAGCAGGCCGAGGGCCGTCACCGTCCGCCTGACCCGACGAGCGGCGCGACCGGGATCGGCCCCTGCCGGCCGCGAGGGCCGGCGAAGGTCAGTCCTAGACATCCGCATAGGTCTGAATCTCCTCCGCGCCCCCCGGATGGGTGACGGCACCGTCCACCGCAGGACCGACGGTCTGCATGTACTTCCAGAGGTAGCCGGAGGTCGCGGTGTTGGTCCGCGGCGTCCATTCCGCCCGGCGCCGGGCGAATTCCTCGTCGGTCACCGCCACGTCGAGCGTGCCCTTGATCGCGTCGAGGGTGATCATGTCGCCGTCGCGGATCAGGCCGATCGGCCCGCCGATGGCGGCCTCGGGGCCGACATGGCCGACGCAGAAGCCACGGGTCGCGCCCGAGAAGCGACCATCGGTGATGAGCGCCACCTTGTCGCCCATGCCCTGCCCGTAGAGCGCAGCGGTGGTCGAGAGCATCTCGCGCATGCCGGGACCACCCTTCGGGCCCTCGTATCGGATGACGAGAACCTCGCCCTCCTTGTAGGTGCGCTTCTGGACCGCCTCGAAACAGGCCTCCTCGCCGTCGAACACGCGGGCCGGGCCGGTGAAGACCTGCTTGTCCTCCGACATGCCGGCGACCTTCACGATGGCGCCCTGGGGCGCGAGGTTGCCGCGCAGGCCGACGACGCCGCCGGTGACGGTGATGGGCGCGTTGGCGGGGCGGACCACGTCCTGGTCCGGGTTCCAGGCCACATGCTCCATGTTCTCAGCAATGGTCCGCCCGGTGACCGTCATGCAGTCGCCGTGAATGAAGCCATGGTCGAGGAGCGTCTTGATCAGCAGCGGGATACCGCCGACCTCGAACATGTCCTTGGCGACGTAGCGGCCGCCCGGCTTCAGATCGGCGATGTAGGGCGTGCGCTTGAAGATCTCGGCCACGTCGAACAAGTCGAACTTGATGCCGCATTCATGCGCAATGGCCGGCAAATGCAGGGCCGCGTTGGTGGAGCCGCCCGAGGCCGCGACGGCGGCCGCCGCGTTCTCGAGACTCTTGCGGGTGACGATGTCGCGCGGGCGGATGTTCTTGGTGATGAGTTCCATCACTTTCTCGCCCGCCGTCATGCAGAATCTGTCTCGGATCTCGTAGGGAGCCGGCGCGCCGGCCGAGTAGGGTAGCGCGAGGCCGATGGCCTCGGAAACGGTGGCCATGGTGTTGGCGGTGAACTGCGCGCCGCAGGCGCCGGCCGAGGGACAAGCGACCTGTTCCAGTTCGTCGAGATCCTCGAGTGTCATGTCGCCGACGGCGTGCTTGCCCACCGCCTCGAACAGGTCCTGCACCGTGACCGGCTTGCCGCGGAACGAGCCGGGCAGGATCGAGCCGCCATAGATGAAGATCGACGGCACGTTGAGGCGCACCATGGCCATCATCATGCCCGGCAGGGACTTGTCGCAGCCGGCGAGACCCACGAGGGCGTCATAGGCATGGCCGCGCATGGTCAGCTCGACCGAATCGGCGATGACCTCGCGGGACGGAAGCGAAGCGCGCATGCCGACATGGCCCATGGCGATGCCGTCGGTGACGGTGATGGTGCAGAACTCGCGCGGCGTGCCGTTGGCGGCGGCGACGCCCTTCTTCACCGCCTGCGCCTGACGCATCAGCGAGATGTTGCAAGGCGCGGCCTCGTTCCAGCAGGAGGCGACGCCCACCAGCGGCTGGTGAATCTGCTCCTTGGTGAGGCCCATGGCGTAGAGATACGAACGGTGCGGAGCCCTCTCGGGACCCTCCGTGACGTGGCGGCTCGGAAGCTTCGACTTGTCTGTGGTACGCGCGTCCATCGTCCCTCTCGGCCCCCGTCTCATACGCTTCGGGTGAAGCCCGGCCGCTGGCCGTGAACGCAGCGGCGCCCAACGCTGCCTAAGCGGTGGTCGGCCCCGTCGGACGCAGCCTCGGAATTCAGCGGTAAAGCGTTGGGGAAACTATCGTTTACCGCGGACGCTGAGGTGGTCCCGGTTTATGGCGGGATCGCGGCGAATGAAGGCGTGTCCCAAGGCGAAGTCGGGATGCTTTCGCGGTGTTGCGACCCCGCCACAGCCACGCTTGCGGCAAGTTCAGCGGTGCCTCTTCAAATCGATCCGGCCGGCAGTTTCTATACGCGCGCAGGTAAGCCTCGACGAAGCAAGGTAAATTCATCGTCGGAGAATCGGTTATCCTGCCGTGCCCGGACTGGATCGAGGACAAAGACGGCTGTTGTGGGTTATCCTGCCGCCTTCGCACCGCCATGGTCCTGCGTCTTCTGCAGGGAAAGCAGCCCGGATGGCCGGGATGCCTATCCTTCGCCGACCGCTAAGGCTCCTCAGGCTTTCGACGCGGTGTCGACCCTGTCTTCCAGCGCCTGCTGGCGTGGCGGCGGTTCGAGTTCGGGGCCGCTGCCGTCCTTGAGATTTACGCCGGTGATCCCGCGCAGGAAGGCCTCGCGCAGGAGCCAGTCGAGCTTGAACGCTGCGAGATCATGCGAGAGGCCGGCAGGCCGGACGTTGGAGATGCAGTTGCGCTCGGCATCCGAACGCCCAACGCGCGGGTCGAGGGTCAGATAGATGCCGAGGCTATCGGGCGAGGACAGGCCCGGTCGCTCACCGATGAGGACGGCGACGGCGCGGGCCTTCAGCGCCGCCCCGATCCCGTCGCCGAGGGCGACCCGCCCCTGCGTCGCCACGACAATGGGAGCCAGAGTCCAGCCGGCCTTGTCGATATGCGGCTTGAAGGCGGCGAGGAATCCCGCGGCGCCCTCATGCACCGCTCGGGCGGAGAGCCCGTCAGCCACCACGATGGCGAGGTCTGCCGGCTCGGATGGACGATCGTTCAATGCCCTCGCGCCCTCCTCGCTCAGCGTCCGACCGAGATCGGGCCGGCGCAGATAGGTCGCCCGATCCGGTGCGGCGGAGGCGAGAGTGAGCGTCGGATAGCCGAGAGCCTCGATCTTCGCGCTGATCTCGCCCGCATCCATCGGCGTATGGACCGCGTCGCGAGCCTGGGCATGGGCGAGGCCGAAGCGCAAGACCTCGATGGTGGGGAGGCCGGTTCCGGCTCGGCCGAGACCGATCCGTGCTGGGGTCAGCCGGCTCAACCTGGCCCAGGGATCCATCGTCGCGTCATCGTTGCTCATGCGGCGATCCCCTTCTCACCGGACAGGCCGGGTGCGGCCGCGATGAGCCTGGCGCTCGGACCTTCCGGGAGGAGCGCGCCATCCGCTTCGGTGAGGCCGATCTGTTCGAGCCACGCCTCGAATTCCGGGGCGCGCTTCAGGCCGAGCACCTCGCGCACGTAGAGTGAGTCGTGGAAGGATGTGGATTGATAGTTGAGCATGACGTCGTCTGCACCGGGAATGCCCATGACGAAGGTGCAGCCGGCCGCTCCCAGCAGGGTCAGGAGCGTGTCCATGTCGTTCTGGTCGGCTTCGGCATGGTTGGTGTAGCAAACGTCGCAGCCGAGCGGCAGGCCCATCAGCTTACCGCAGAAATGGTCCTCCAGCCCGGCCCGGATGATCTCCCGGCCGTCATAGAGATATTCCGGCCCGATGAATCCCACCACGGTATTGACGAGGAGCGGCCGGAACGGGCGCGCCACGGCGTAGGCCCGTGCCTCTAAGGTCTGCTGGTCGATGCCGTGATGGGCGTTGGCCGAGAGCGCCGAGCCCTGCCCGGTCTCGAAATACATGCAGTTGTCGCCCACCGTTCCACGCTTCAGCGCGAGCGCCGCCTCGTGCGCCTCCTTCAGGATCGGGAGGGTGACGCCGAAACTGGCATTGGCTTTCTGCGTGCCTGCGATGGATTGGAACACGAGATCCACTGGCAGCCCGCGGTTCATCGCCTCGATCGTGGTGGTGACGTGGGTGAGGATGCAGCCCTGCGTCGGGATCGCGAGACGCTGGATCAGGTCGTCGAAGAGATGCAGCAGGCCGCTGAGCGTCGATACCGAATCCGAGGCTGGGTTGAGCCCGATCACGGCGTCGCCGCACCCGTAGGATAGCCCGTCGACGATGGATGCCGTGATGCCGGCGGCATCGTCGGTGGGATGGTTCGGCTGGAGCCGTACGGACAACCGGCCGGGCAGGCCGATGGTGTTGCGGAACTTCGTCACCACCCTGCATTTGCGTGCCACCAGGATCAGGTCCTGGTGACGCATGATCTTCGAGACGGCGGCGGCGATCTCCGGCGTGATGCCGGGAGAAATCCGGATTAGTGTCTCGGGCGTCGCCTTGATCAGAAACTCGCGGAAGTCGCCGACGGTGAGATGGGCGATCTCCCGGAAGGCGACTGCATCGTGGGTATCGAGGATGAGACGGGTGACGTCGTCTTGCTCGTAAGGAATGAGAGGTCTTGCCAGGATCTCCGACAGCGGGACCTCGGAGAGGCACCAGCGGGCAGCCATCCCCTCCTCTGCCGATTCCGCTGCAATTCCGGCGAGCCGATCTCCGGACCGCAGCGGCGTCGCCTTGGCCATCAGAGCGGCGAGGTCGGCGAAGACGTGAGTCTTGGGACCGACGACGTGACGATAGGTCATTTCTCAACGCTCCTGCATCACCACACTCGCATTGTCGCATGGATCCTGGCGAGAACCTCTCTACGGTCCGGGATCACAGGACCCGTTGATCCTGCCGTACCGAAGGTCTCTCTATGCCGCTCCTGCATGCGGCGCCGGCAACTCCGTGGAGATCGCGTCCACCGTGCGCTGAGGCGGGCTGCCAAGCCCGTCGGACCGGGCGATGCGGATCTGCTGGTTGACCGGCTGCATGTTGCCGTAGGGCGTCGAGAACGCGATCTCAGCCGCATCTCGACCGACGCCGATGCGGACCAATCCATCGAGGTCGGCCTGCCGCGTGGCATCGAACAACCACCAGCGGCCATCGAGATAGGCTTCGAACACCGCATGGAAGTCGCTCGGCACCAAGCCATGAGCGTAGCAGCTCACGAAACGTGCCGGAATGCCTAGTGCCCGGCAGAAGGCCGTACCGATATGCGCGAAATCGCGGCACACGCCCGCGCGCTTGAGCAGGCTCTCGTCGGCCGTCGTCTCGCCGTCGCTGGTGCCGGGCTGGTAGGTCAGGTGATCGTGAATCCAGTTGCAGATCGCGTTGACGCGCTGATGCCCCTTGGGATGCGCCCCGAACTCGGCCCGCGCGAAGGGTGTCAGCCGGTCGGACGAGACGAAACGGCTCGGCAACAGGAAAGGCAAGATATCGAGCGGAAGCTGCGAGATCGGCGTCTCGTTGATCGTGGCGGGATCGGCCCGGTGGACCGTGAGCTCGACCTCGGCATTGTACTCTAGCGAGAATTGACCGGCCGGCACGTTCACGCCGAGGTAGCGGTTCTGCAGATCGGGCGAGATGTAGACTTCGCGCTTGAGGTCGGGCCTCAGTATCAATGTCTCGCCGAGAATTTCGACACTCTTGAGGCGGGCTACTTCGATATTGAAGATGAAGGTCGTGTCCGAAAGTATGTTATAAGACAGACTGCAGCCGAGCGTGTAGCGCATGGAAGCTCCTTCCTCCGTTGTGGAAGTCCTAGCAAGGATTACGCCCTTCGCATCGACAAAGATCCTCCGCTGAAGGTTGAGTTCGGTCGCTTCTGCTGGCCATATGCATGCGGAGCATGGCGTCCCGCTCCTCGCGGCCTGACATGCTCCGCTAACGTCAGCCGCGCGGGAGCAGGATCACCGTCAGCGAGCGCACGCCCTGCGCGCCGTGGATCAGCACGCCTTCGATATCGGCAGTGGCCGAGGGACCGGTATGCAGCACGGCATAAGCTGCGGAGGCGAAATCTGACCGGCGATAGGCTGCCTGGATGTTGACGAGGATGTTGGCGGGATCGAGCAGGACGACGAGGTGCTGGGCAAGGTAGGCCACTGAATTGACCTTCAGTTCTTCCTCGGTAAACAGGACGGATCCGGTCTCGGCCACGCCGAACACCGCGCGTACGATGGCGACGTCGACATCGGCGAGGTCCTTCGGCAGGGCGACCTGTGAAAGGTCGCGATTGCCATCGATCTCGGGTACCGCTGATGCGATGATCTTGGCGGATGCCAGTCGTTCGCGCACGGAGGCGAAAGCGTCCCCGCCTTCAGGCGAGCCGATTCGTCCTCCCATACGCTTCAGGCGTTCGCCGAACTCGATCACGAGATCATCACCGACGAGGGGGGCGAAATCCGGGATGTCCGGTAGCGGGTGACTCCCAGCGGGACGGTTCCGGCGGATGCGTGCGAGGGTCTCTTCACGGGCGCTCATTCGATGCCGCCCTTTTCCGTCTTCGCGGCTTTCGCTGGATCCATCCGGTTCTGCTTGTACCAATTGTGGAAGCTCTGGCGCGGGCTGTCGGGCATCTCGCGGCCCTTCCCCCAGGTATTGAGCGGATTGTAGACCGCAAAGCGCGGCAGCACCCTCAGGGCAGAATCAGCGGCCCCGATCGCGGCGCGATAGGCGGCCGGCCGGCTCAGCATCTGTCCCGCCGCCTTCATCATCCCCTGCTTCAGGAGCGGGATCTGGTGCTCTTCCGCCAGCACCTTGCGCCAGGCGAAGATCTGCTCGTGGATGTTGATCTTCACCGGGCAGACATTGGTGCAACTCCCATTCATCGTCGAGGAGAACGGCAGGGTCGAGTATTTCCGCTTGTTGAAGGTCGGGTCGATGATGAGGCCGATCGGCCCGGAATAGGTGGCGCCGTAGGATAGGCCACCGCTGCGCCGATAGACCGGGCAGGTGTTCATGCAGGCGCCGCAGCGGATGCATTTGAGCGAGGTCCAGAACTCCTCCATCCCGAGCCGCTCGGAGCGACCGTTATCGACCAGCACCATGTGCATCTCGCTCCCTTCGCGGAGCGCGCGGAAATGCGAGGTGTACTGGGTGATCGGCGAGCCCAGCGCCGAGCGCGCGAGCAGGCGCAGAAAAACCCCGAGATGCTCGATCCGCGGGATCAGCTTCTCGATGCCGATGGAATGGATCTGGAGCTTCGGTACATTGCCCGAGAGGTCCGCATTGCCTTCGTTGGTGCAGGTCACCACCGTGCCGGTCTCGGCGATGGCGAAGTTGCACCCTGTCATGCCCGCATCGGCTTCGAGGATGAGAGGCCGCGTATGCATGCGCTGGCTCTCGGCGAGATAATGGGCATCATCGTTCTCGGGGTCCGTACCCATGGTCTTGGCGAAGACCGCGGCCACGTCGAACCGTGTCTTGTGCACCGCCGGCACCACCACGTGGCTCGGCTCCTCGTTGTCGAGTTGCTGGATGCGTTCGCCCAGGTCGGTCTCGATCACCTCGATGCCGGTGCCCGCCATATAGTGCCGGAAGCCGCATTCCTCGGTGAGCATCGACTTCGATTTGATCAAGGTCTTGGCGCCGTGATCCTTGAGGATGCCGTGGACGATGCGGTTGTGGTCGGCCCCGTCGGCGGCCCAATGCACATGGACGCCGTTGGCCTTGGCATTCGCCTCGAACTCTTCGAGGTAGCGGTCGAGATTCGAGAGCGTATGCGCCTTGATCGCCGAGGCGAGTTCCCGCAACTCCTCCCATTCGGGGATGCCGAAGGCGGCGGTATCGCGCTTCTTGCGCAGGTCCCAGAGGCGCTCGTCATGAGCCTTCTGGTGAAGCGGCGCGGCGAGGAAACGTTCGGCGGCTTCCGCTTGGTCGATCGGGCGGTTGCCACGGATCCTGGCGCCTCGCGGCTGTGGTTCGCGGGCCGCCTTGATCTTGGGCTCCGCACCGATGGGTCGTGTCGTCGCCTCGGCATGGTCGAGGCGACGACCATCCTGGCCACGCTCGCCTTCGTCGCTCGGCTTGGCGACATCGGGATGGATCAACCGGTCGCGGGGGCCGCTTTCATCCTCAGCGCTCATGCCGAGACTCCATTGAGGATGCAGGCGATGTGGATGAACTTCAGCGGGACACCGATCCGGGCGGCGCAGCCCTTCTGGTGCATCATGCAGGACGAGTCGGACGAGACGACGTATTCGGCGCCGGCTCGGCTGTGGTCGCTGACCTTATCGTAGCCCATCTTGGCCGACACGGCCGGCTCGAAAACGCTGAACGTTCCGCCGAAGCCGCAGCATTCGTCCGGTCGGGACGGTGTGACGATCTCGATGCCCCTTACCTTCGAGAGAAGATCGAGGGGCTTCGAATAGGCCGGCTTGTTGAGCTCCGACGGCCGCGCGTGGTGGATGCCGCGCAACGCATTGCAGTTCGAGTGGTAGCCGACCTTGTGCGGGAACTCGGCCCAAGGAAATTCTTCGACCTTCAGGACGTCGTGGAGGAACTCCACCAGTTCGAAGGTCTTGCCCCGCACCGCCTTCACCTCTTCCGTTTGCGGTATCGCCGTGAGGTGCTCGCGCACTTGATGCACGCATGAGCCGGATGGGGCGACGACGTAGTCGAACGGGGCGAAGTTCTTGACGAAGAGCGCTTCCGTCGCAGCGGCTTCGGCATGACAGCCGGTATTCGTCATCGGCTGGCCGCAGCAGGTCTGATCGAAAGGATAGGCGACGTCGAGGCCGAAACGTTCCAGCAATTCCAGTGTCGCGATGCCGACTTCAGGCTCGAAAGCGTCGACGTAGCACGGCACGAACAGTCCGATGCGCATGGAAAGCGGCTTCTCTCCTGGGATGCGGCATCGCTCAACGCATGGATGCCGCATCGACGTTCAGTTTGGATACGTTCAAAGGTCTCACTTCCTCTATCGGAGGATGTTCGTCTTGGCGAGATCGAGAACCGAATCACCTCGCCCGCTCATCACCGCACGCAGCATGTAGAGACTGAAGCCCTTCACCTGCTGCCCGTCGATTTTGGGGGGAATCGACAGTTCCTGGCGGTTCACCACGACGTCGAGCACCGCCGGCCCATCATGGGCGAGCACCTCGCGGATGGCGCCCTCCAACTCGGCGGGATCTTCCACCCGCACTGCATGGAGGCCGACGGCGCGCGCCATGGAGGCGAAATCCGGATTGTCGAGTGCGACGCCTGTCTCGAGGTAGCCCGCGGCGTTCATTTCCATCTCGACGAAGCCGAGAGAGCCGTTGTTGAAGATCACCACCTTCAGCGGGAGCTTCTCCTGCCGCAGGGTCAACAGGTCGCCCATCAGCATGGCGAAGCCACCGTCGCCGGATAGCGAGACAATCTGTCGGCCGGGAGAGGCCGCCTGCGCTCCGATGCCCTGCGCCATGGCGTTGGCCATCGATCCATGGACCCAGGAGCCAAGAAGCCGCCGCTTGCCATTCATCTTCAGGTAGCGTGCCGCCCAGATCGTCGGTGTGCCGACATCCGCGGTGAAGACCGCATCATCCGCCGCTGCCTCGCTCACGAGCTTGGTGAGATATTGAGGATGGATCGGCGTCTTCGCCGATTTCAGCCCGAACCAGCCCTTTGTCGGCGTCCCGGTGGCGAGGTCGTCGAGGTCTTCGCGTGCCTTGGCGTAGTGCTTCAGACTGGCGTCGAGCCAGGAGCAATCTGACTTGACACCGAGCTTCGGCAGAAGCGCGGTGATGGTGTCGCGCACGTCTCCGACCAGGCCGAGGGTCAGTCCAGTACGCCGCCCGAGTTGCTGTGCCCTCAGAGTCTGTCCGGCATCATGATGTTTTCTGACAGAG
Organism: Methylobacterium marchantiae; assembly: GCF_042679825.1. Classification (NCBI taxonomy): domain Bacteria; kingdom Pseudomonadati; phylum Pseudomonadota; class Alphaproteobacteria; order Hyphomicrobiales; family Methylobacteriaceae; genus Methylobacterium; species Methylobacterium marchantiae. The sequence goes on from NZ_JBHTND010000013.1 coordinate 129,406, forward strand.
CTTTCGGGTCATTAGGCGGATGGAGGCCAAGAGGACGAACGCTCGCCCTTTCCGGCTTTTG